>JANMSP010000122.1:0-5310 GCA_031389475.1 Pyrinomonadaceae bacterium | reverse complement strand
CTTGCTCAATCGGACCCTTCAAATCGTGAGTTGGATAGAAGCCTTTCTCTCGCTGATCAAACGCATACATTTGTGGTAAGTTTTGTGGGCCGCCCTCAATTCAGCTTTGAGAACAAAGCTGTAAATTATATTCTGAATAATAATCAGCTCGGTTTTATCGCGACGGCGAACAATGGAGAGACTTTCAATATAACGACTAATCTTGATATTAATCGCGACGGTATTTTAGGTTCCGACCGTCCGGTTGGAATTGGAAGAAATTCAGGCAGAACACCAAAACAGGTGAACGTCGACGTGAGATTTTCTCGATTCATCCCGATAACTGAAAGATTCAGAATCGAAGCATTTGCGGAAGCAGTCAATATTTTCAATACGAATAGTATCTTTCAATTTAACAATATTGTTCTTCAGTCTAATCGAAATGCATTACCGAACATTGCGGGCAGTTTCGATACATTGGTAAATCCTTTGACAGGCGAGCTGCGAGGATCGCTGCCGGACTTCAAAACCCTGGAAGTCACATCCCTCGATAGCCGCCAATTTCAATTTGGTTTCAAGTTCATTTTCTAATTTTGCATTTAGAATTGTCCGGTTCCAAAGAGTAATGACATAACATGAACACGGAAAAAAAGGGATATATCAAATCACCAAATGAACTTCCCGACGATTGGTGGTACAAGGTTTACGCGAGCGTGATCGTTACTACAATCCTTGTAATTGCCGCTCTTTGGGGATTTTCGCGGTATTTTTCGAGTTGATGGAAGTAGTGGAATCACAGCTTTCTTCAATCCGGAGATGGGTAAAATTGGAATGCGGTCGGTGAGCATTGCTTTCTGTGCCGTGTTTAAAATCGTTTTTTCGACAGGCCGATTAATATGTATTTATTAGACTGGGCGATAGTTGTGGCTTATTTGGTTTATGTGATCTGGGACGGGATCAGGATGACCAGGCACAGCGGCGATGTTGAAGGGTATTTTCTCGCGAACCGGAGCCTGCCGTGGTGGGCGGTTGGGCTTTCCGTAATGGCAACTCAGCTATCGGCTATCACGCTGGTCGGGACGACCGGGCAGGCGTATTCGGACGGGATGCGGTTTATCCAGTTCTATTACGGGCTGCCGCTGGCGATGGTGATACTTTGCATCACTGTCGTGCCGTTCTTCTACAGGGCGAATGTTTACACGGCTTACGAGTATCTCGAACGTCGGTTTGATTCGAAAACACGCAGTTTGACCAGTTTTTGTTTTCTCATTTCACGCGGGCTTGGTGTCGGCGTTGTCATTGCCGCTCCGTCGGTTATCTTGTCTATCGTTCTCGGTTGGAGCGAGATTGCGACGATATTTCTGATGGGACTTTCTACGACCATTTACACAATGGTCGGCGGTGTTCAGGCGGTGACCTGGACGGACGTCAAGCAGATGGCCGTAATCTTTTTCGGACTTTTCGTGGTTCTCATCGTTATCGTTTCGCAGTTTCCACAAGAAGTTTCGCTTACGGACGGACTTTTTCTGGCGGGTTCGCTAGGAAAGCTCGAAACCGTCAACACGAGTTTCGATCTGACAGAAAAATATACTATCTGGTCCGGGGTGATTGCGGCGCTGTTTTTATTTCTTTCGTATTTCGGCTGCGACCAGAGCCAGGTGCAGCGGTTCCTGACGGCGAAATCGGTTAGCGAAGGCAGAACGTCGCTGCTGATGAGCGCATTTCTCAAAATACCAATGCAGTTCATGATCCTGCTGGTCGGTGTGCTCGTGTTTGTTTTCTACCAGTTCGTAACGCCCCCGATGATTTTTAATACGGTTGAATCGGCTAGGATCGAGCAATCTACTCAATATCAAAATCTGCAGGGCGAATACAACGCGGCACACGCGACACGCGAGGCGGCGGCTTTGGCGTTTGTCGCAAACCAGACCGACACAGCCCGGGAAAGCTATGTTTCTGCTGATAAAGTTTTTAACGAAACACGAAAGAACGCAACGGAATTCGTTAAGACCGAGACGGGAAACAAGAGCTTTAACGACGTCAATTACGTGTTTCCGACGTTCGTTGTGCAAAACATGCCGATGGGTGTCATCGGCCTAATAATCGCGGCGATATTCGCGGCGGCGATGTCGTCGATCTCGGCGGAGCTGAACGCTCTTGCCACCGCCACGACCATCGATTTTTACAGGCGGCATTTCAAAAAGGACGCTGACGATAAACATTACGTGCGTTTCGGGCGTTTCGCGACATTTATGTGGGGAATATTCGCATGTATTGTCGCCATTTATGCCACAAATCTTGGTTCGCTTATCGAGGTTGTCAATACCTTCGGATCTTTCTTCTACGGTTCGCTTCTGGGCGTTTTTGTTTTGGCCATCGTGGTAAAGCGGGCCAGGTCACGCGGGGCTTTTTTCGGCCTTCTTTTAGGCATCGCATCGGTTTGGATCGTCAGCACGTTAAGAGACGCGAACGGCAAACCGTACATGGAATTTTTGTGGTTCAACGTCGTCGGCTGTCTCGTGACTGTTTTGACCGGATACCTTATAAGTCTCACCGACCGGAACGATCCCAAGGTTAAAACTGCTCAAGCCTAGAAAATACTATTGTTATGATTGAACTTACGGCTTCTGTGAAAAGATTAACGGCTGGCTTTATGTTAACCGCGATGCTGGCGGCTCCGCTTTCCTTTGTTTTGGAAACGGGTGCCCAAGTCCGGGCGATCTACGATAACGGTGCGGCCGGTTTGGGGCAGAAACTCAAGCGTTTGCAAACGACCGCAAGTGCAATGCATACTGCCGCTCATCCCGACGACGAAGATTCAGGTTTGCTCGCTCGCTTGGCTCGCGGCGACAGTGCCCGCGTTTCGTATTTATCGCTGACACGCGGCGAAGGCGGGCAGAACGTAATAGGCACGGAGCTTTTCGAATCGCTTGGAATCATTCGCACGGAAGAGCTTTTGCAGGCCCGGCGACTCGATGGCGGGCAACAGTTTTTCACGAGATTCATGGAATACGGCTTCTCGAAAAAGCGAGAAGAAGCCGCACGGACTTGGGGTGAAAAGGCGGTTCTCGGCGATATGGTGCGGGCCATCCGTTTGTTTCGCCCGCTGGTTGTGATCTCGCGTTTTTCGGGAACTCCGGCGGACGGGCACGCTCATCACCAGCTTGCCGGGTATTTGACTCCGATCGCATTCAAAGCGGCGGGCGATCCTAGTCAATTTCCCGAACATATTGCCGAGGGCCTGCGCCCGTGGCAAGCGAAAAAGCTTTATGTGGGGCAGGGTTTTGCTCCGAATGCCGCAAATCCGGCGACTTTAACGGTGCCGACCGGCGAATACGATCCGCTGATCGGGCGTTCGTATTTTGAGATCGCAATGGAAGGCCGCAGCCAGCATAAATCGCAGGAAATGGGTTCGCTCGAGCTTCGCGGCAAGCAGCAATCGGGTCTTCGCTTGCTCGAATCTATTGCCGCGAAAGGCGATGCGGACACCACTATTTTTGCCGGGATCGATACTTCGATCACTGGCATTTCTAAAACCGCTGGTCTAAACGACGACTTTTTGGACGGCGAACTGAAAAATATTCAAAGCTCCGCCGCAAAAGCACTGGACAATTTCGATGCCCTTGATACCGGTAAATCGATCGGGCCGCTGGCTGAAGGACTGCGTGAAATTAGAAAAGCCCGCAGGAAAGTCACCGAGCGAACATCCGGCGGCTCAAACCTCGCTCTTTCGGATGTCGATTTTATGCTCGCACAGAAGGAACGTGAATTTTCCGACGCGTTACAGGCAGCTGCCGGAGTTATTGTCGATGCATTAAGCACTTCGGAAACAATAGTTGCCGGGGATTCGACGCCGATCGCGGTGCGCGTTTTCGCACCGGAATCGGCGGGTGTAAAGGTAAACGGCGCAAGTCTTCGAATTCCGCAACATTGGACCGCAAACCAAGTTCCGGAGCCAGTGCAAACTCCCGTTCAAAATTTTCGACCGCGTAATGAAGCCGCGTTAAATGCTTACTTTTTCGACCTTAAATCATCGGCCGACGCACAGCCGACACAGCCTTATTGGCTGGTAAATCCGCGTGAGCAATTTACATTTAATTGGCCCGAATCCGGCCTGGAAAAAAATATGCCGTTCCAGGCTCCGCTTGCGATAGCGGATGTGAAAATGACGGTTGGCGGAGAAGAAATAACCGTTTCTAAAGACGTTGAGTATCGATTCGCCGACGACATTCGCGGCGAACTTAGGAGAAATCTGGCGGTCGTTCCGATGGTAACGATCGGTTTTCAATCGAATTTGATAATCGCTCCGGTTTCGCCAAAAGCTCAGACAAAACGGGTAGTGATGTCGGTCACCAACAATTCGCCAGGCGAATCACAGGGAACGGCTAAACTGGTATTGCCCACCGGATGGCGATCTGCTCCGGCCTCGACCGGGTTCACGCTAAAAGAAAAAGGCGAGAAAACAGCCGTTATTTTTGACGTCACTATTCCCGCAAATACAAAACCCGATTCGTACAAAATAATCGCGAATGCCGAAGTTGCCGGTAGAACTTATAACCGGACAATGCACGAAGTTGCATACCCGCACATTCAAACTCACCGCCGTTATTCGCCGTCCGAGGTTTCGGCACAGGTCGTAAATTTGAAGGTTGCACCCCTGAAAGTCGGCTACATTATGGGAACCGGTGACCGCGTGCCGGAGGCGATCAGTCTTTTGGGATTGAATGTCACGATGCTCGAAGAAAAGGATCTTTCGACCGGCGATCTTTCCAAATACGATACGATCGTTATCGGCATCAGGGCTTCGCAGGTTCGGCCGGATTATGTGGCGAATAATGGAAGGCTTCTCGATTTCGTTAAAAATGGCGGAACAATGATCGTTCAATACCAGCAGCAGGAATACATTCGCGAAAATATGACGCCTTTCCCTGCGAAGATGGAAGCATTGGTAAACGGCACGCAGCGAATCGGCAATGTCCGCGTTGTTGACGAGAATGCTCCGGTCACTATTCTGGTGCCGAATCACTCCATTTTTAATTATCCGAACAAGATCGTCGGCAGCGATTGGGATAATTGGGTGCAGGAACGGAACCTTTACACGCTAACCGGGCTTGATCCGCAATATACGGCCTTGCTTTCCACACAAGACGAAGGTGAACCGCCGGTTACAGGCGGCCTCGTTTACGCAAAGCTCGGAAGCGGACATTACGTTTACAACTCGTATTCGTTCTTCCGTCAGCTTCCTGCCGGAAATCCCGGTGCTTACCGATTGTTTGCCAACCTTCTAAGTTTGCCTAAAACACCAGCAAAATAGGTAAGTCGAGTCGGAAC
>JANMSP010000510.1:0-5460 GCA_031389475.1 Pyrinomonadaceae bacterium | reverse complement strand
AGCAGATCGGCGTGCGAAGTCTCCGCCGGAAAGTGATGATGCTCTGAAATTATCCCCAACTCTTCCGAGGTTTTCACTTTGCTGCCAACATAGACGGCCGACGCCGGATCTTCGCCGACCCTCACGACCGCCAGGCAGGGCCGGAAACCGTGAGAGCTATCGAGAATTCTGATTTCTTCGGCAACCTCGGCTTTTATTGCGTCTGCAAAGGTTTTGCCGCTTAAGATGTTTGCTGTCATATGATGAATTTTTAGATTTTACAGGAAGTTAGGGTGGATTGTCAGTTTCCTATGGCAGAAAGACGGCAGCCATTCGCAAAACCAGTGAAATTTTTTCGTCTTTCCATAGTAAAAATGCAGTCAACTAAAAAAACGGCCGTCCGAAACACGCAAAGGAATCGCATTATGTCCCACAAGCACCTAAAAACGTATACAGTTTTCGGATTGCTTTCAATATTGCTGCTGGCATCGGTCAATATCAACGCCGGTGACAAAGCTCTATTCTCGGTCTTTCGTCCGAGTACATCGACGTGGCATTTGAATTCTGCGACTGCAAAACAGGCATTTTCGAAGACTCCGACAGTTTCACCGACGGATGTTCTCGTCCCTGCGGATTACGACGGCGACGGGATTGTGGATTTAGGTGTTTGGACACCTGAAACCGGTCTGTGGTCGATCAAGCGAAGCAGCGACAATCAAGCGTTTTCGATTCATTGGGCAACAACGACCGTTCGCTCCGATGTTACGATTAAGGACATTCCAGTTCCCGCAGATTTCGACGGCGACGGCAGAGCGGACATCGCCGTTTGGCGTCCGGAAACCGGAGCCTGGCTCGTTTTGAATTCGTCGCAAAATTACGACCAAACGAAAACCTCGATCTTTTCTCTCGGCAAATCCGGTGATGTTCCGGTTCCCGCCGATTACGACGGTGACAAACGTGCAGACTTCGCGGTGTTCCGTGCAAAAGGAAATGAGTGGCTGATCTCCGAAAGTAAAACCAACACCACACGAACAGAAAAATTCGGCAACTTCAAAACGGATATGCTCGTCCCGGCCGATTACACCGGCGACGGCAAGGCGGATATTACTGTTTACCGACGTGATACGTGGATGGTCCTGAACAGCGAAACAAACGAAACCGAGCCCTTTTACATGGGTTTTGCGGATGCAACGCCGGTTCCGGCCGATTATGACGGCGACGGCCGGATCGATTTCGCCGTTTTCCGTAAAGGAACGTGGTTTATCTACGAAAGCTCGCAGCCACGGTTCAGGTCGTTCAATTTCGGCGGCGAAAACGATATTCCGCTTAATACTATTTCAAGATCATAAAAGTGTCCCCCGCTAGGTGCCCAAGCGCCGTTACAGAGAAGTTCTTCGGAGCTTCTCTTTTTTTGTTTCGAGAATAAGGTTAAAATCGAGCAATGAAGTTTCGAGTTCTTTTCCTTGCCGTATTGATTTTTTCGCCAGCCATTTACGCGCAGGATTTTGCCGCCGCTCATTCCAAAATTCGGAAAGCAGCCGATGAACGCGATTACGCAGTTGCGGTAGCAGAATTAAGAAATCTGGAAGCAGCGGATAAGAATGTTTTCAAGCTGAATAATTACGATTATCTCCTCGCCCGGCTATACGAAAAGAACGGCGATCTTGCCGCGGCGATGGCCAATTATCAGACAGTCTCCGCCGGGAATTCCGTATTAAAAGAATATGCGCTCTGGCATCTTGCCGGTATTGCCCGTTCGTCGGGAAATTTGATGCTTGAGCGGACTTATTTGCAGGAGTTGATCGCTTTCTCGCCGCAAAGTCTGCTGCACGCGGCGGCTAAAAACCGGCTGGCGCGAAGCTGGTTCGAAAGTAAAAATTATGATTCCGCGATTAAACTACTGACCGAGCTGTCCGCTGGTTCAAGTCAGCCGAAAACGGAGTCACGGCCCGCGGCGGAAAGCTCTAACGTCCGCCAAAACCGCCTGTTTCTCGCCGAGGCTTATCTTCAATCCGGCAACACCTCAGCCGCAACCGAGCATTTCACGAGTCTGATCGATAAGCTGGCAAACCCAGCACAGCCCGATGATTTCGCACTCGGAGCCGTAAAATCGCTCGATCGGATTGCGGCTGGTTCGGGACAATCCGTCCCTGCTCTCGGCGACTACGAACATCTTCGCCGTGCCCAGATCTACCAGTTCAACCGCGATTTCGCCGCTGCCAGGCTGCATTTCACGGCGATCGTCGACAGCCATCCGTCCAGCGGCATCGTCCCGGACGCGATCTATCAGGTCGGGCGTGGCTTTACCCAGCAGGGCAATTTTGCCGAGGCTATTAAATGGTACGAACGCGTCCAGGAACAGCACGGCGGGCATACGGCCAGCAAAGACGCTTTGCTCCAGGCTGCGTCGGCATATTCACGCGTCGGCAGATTTAACGAAGCCACTGCCCGGTATAAAAGATATATCGAAAAATATCCGGACGACGAGCGGATCGACCGCGCGTATTTGAACATCGTCGATACGCTACGCGATCAGGGCGAGGAAATAGAAGCTCTCAAGTGGACGGCGAAAACGCAGGAATCTTTTCGCGGCAAGCTGCCCGAAGTTATCGCTCTTTTTACCGAAACGCGGATTTACATGGCCCGCAGCGATTGGGATAACTCGCTGAAAAATTTAGAAAAACTCTTGACTTTTCCCGATCTCGGCGGCACGGCCGTTCCCGGCGGCACGAACACCGCTGAAATAACTTTTTTGAAGGGCTTCGTGCTCGAACAGAGGCGAAGCTTCCGCGAGGCAATTGAGGTTTACCTTTCCATCCCGGACGGCCGGGCCGAATATTATGGGTGGCGGGCGAGCGAACGGTTGAAATTGCTGGCGAACGATGAGGCCGCGAAGCCGCTCATCAATGGTAAACTTCTTTCATTAACCTCAGGTTTCACACCGAAAGAGATCGATAATCAAAGAAAAAACACGCAAGCGGCACTCCGGTTGACGAACGATCCCGCAATTCGAGAGAAGCTTCTCGAATCATTAAGGAAGGCTTATTTTGCTTTGCCCGCGTATAATAAAATTCCGGCTTTTGAGATGCAAGAAACCGGACGAAAAGCAGGCCTGACAAAACTGCCGGTTTCGAATTCCGCTAACACTCATCAAACGATTGCGGATGAGCTATTGTTTCTTGGACTGTACGACGAAGCCGCTCCCGAATTCGACGCATCACAAAAACTGAAAACTCCGGCGAGCAATGAGGCTTACACATTGGCGGTCTTATACGAACGCGGCGACATAGCCAATCGGGCGGTGGCATTTGCCGAGCCGCTCTGGCGCGGTGTTCCGGCCGATTATCAGATCGAGCTGATTCCCCGCGAGCAGATCGAATTGCTTTATCCGGCACCGTACGCCGATGCGTTTGCGAAACACGCGATTCCCCGCTCCGTCGATCCGCGTTATTTGCTTTCGATCATGCGGCAGGAATCGCGGTATCGGGCCGATGTTAAATCTTATGCCGCCGCCCGCGGGCTGATGCAATTTATCTCGACTACTTCGGACAAGATCGCCGGTGAACTCAGCCGTGAAAATTTCCGGCAGGACGAGCTTTACGATCCGGCGACCGCTATCCTTTTCGGTTCGCAATACACGGCGAATTTGTTCAAATTATTCCCGAACCAGCCGCAGGCCGTCGCCGCCAGCTACAATGGCGGCGAGGACAATATGAAGCGCTGGCTGGCACGGGCGAGATCGGATTCGCCCGACAGATATGTCCCGGAAATTGCCTTCTCGCAATCCAAGGATTATGTTTATAAGGTGATGGCGAATTACCGCGTTTATCAGATGTTTTATGATGCAAAATTGTCGGAACCGGGAGCGATAGCGACTGGGTTCTATCGTCCTGTCAGTACCGAGAGCGGTAGCGACCGGGGGACTCAAAGGATAAAGTGGAAAGGATAAAGAATAAAGTAAGACCGTCCTGATTCTTCATTTATCCTTTCGCCTTTATCCTTTATCCTTTCAAAGGTCGCTATCGCCCTCGGTACTGACCCGTCCACGAATCCTTGACTGACTACTATGCGATCTTAATTTTTCGTTAACCGGAATAAATACATACCAATTCAAATGCGCAATCTATTTTTAATTGTCACTTTTTCGATACTTTTATCCTCCTGCCAAAAGCCGGAAACTCCGGCTGCATCTGCGGAAGCAAAACGTTACGACCTTAAAGGAAAGGTCGTGTCCGTTGACCGTGCCAACAAAAAGGCCAAGATCGAGCACGAAAATATTCCCGGCTTCATGGAAGCTATGACGATGGATTTTCCGATCCACGAGGACTGGATCTGGGACGAGCTGCAGCCCGGGTCCGAAATTCAAGCCAAATTAGTGGTCGATAATACCGCCAAATACCCTTATTATCTGGAAAAGATCGGTATCGTCGCCGCTCCGAATCCTAATCAGCCCGCCGTCCCGATAAATGAAAAATTTGCCCAGATCGGCCGTGAAGTTCCCGAGTTTTCGCTCACGAATCAGGACGGAAAGCGATTCTCGGTAAACGATTATCGCGGCAAGGCTCTCGCGATCACCTTCATTTACCGCGAATGCCCGCTGCCCGAATACTGCATAAAGATGTCCGCCAACTTCAGCGATCTCGCGTCCGACATCGCGATAAATGAGGAATTCCAGGACAAAATGCGGCTTCTTAGTATCTCGTTCGACCCGTCCCGCGACACGCCCGAAAAGCTGAGACAATATGGCCTCGGTTATCTCGGCAACGACGGAAAAGCCGATTTTACGGTCTGGCAATTGGCAGTCGGTAGCGACAAGGAAGTGCGAAGCGTCGCCGACTTCTTCGGCCTCCAATACTCGGTCGATCCGGATGATAAAACCCAGATCAATCACTCACTCATAACCGCCGTAATCGCCCCCGACGGCAAAGTGACAAAGATATTCAAAGGAAACGAATGGTCGCCGGACGACCTGCTGCGTGAATTAAAAGCGGCTTTAAAATAAGCGGAGAATGCCGAAGCAAAACCGAGTAACACCTTTTAGCACCCTGATCTCGACACCGGCCCGCGGAACGCTTTACGGCAACCGCGGATGTCTCCACAATGATCAGGGCCACATAAAGCGGCAGTTTCAAGGCATCCGATGGATCATTTGCCTGCTGGAATTCAAAGGCCGCAGGCATCCGATCATGCATCCGGGCTTTTACACCGACCTCTTTTTCCTTGACGAAGCCACCGCTCTCGCCGCCGGCCATCGCCCCTGCGCCGAATGCCAACGGAACAGATTTAATCTTTTTCGTGAAACATGGGCCAAAGCTAATCCCGATCTTACAGATTCAGCAAGGCCTCTTGCCCCTGTAATCGACGCCGCTTTGCACAAAGAAAGAACCCGATCCGAACAATTTTGCAATTCGATTGATGAAATTCCGACCGGCACCTTTATTTCGAACAACGAGATCGACGCATATCTTGTATTCGAGAAAC
>JANMSP010000496.1:0-1982 GCA_031389475.1 Pyrinomonadaceae bacterium | reverse complement strand
TCAAGGATCTCGCGGCTCAATACTTCGGGTTCCCCGACGGCAGTCGCGGCAAACATCATTTCCACATGGCGGTTAATGACGCGGACGCTGATCAATCTCAACGACTCCAGTTCGATGCCGGTTTCTTCCCGGATCTCTCGCCTGATGCCTTCTTCGGGCTGCTCGCCCTTCCCGATAAATCCGCCCGGCAAGCCCCAGCCCGAGTAAAACCGGAGAGCGTGGTTTAACACCAGCACTTCGTCATTCTCATTCAGGATAACCGCAGCCGCCGAAACCGTGAATTTGGTTTGCGTGACGCGTATCATTTTAAGGAGTAAACTGTGGGGCAGAGTGTGCCAGACCGCACGGGCGATTGTTCTAAGCATAATTTTGTACGGCAGGCTGCCAAGCCCTGCCGATTATTCCGTATTGAACACGCCTCGAATTTTAAGAGTGAACAGGCTCGGCAGCCTGTTCTCCGGCTTTTGGCAAAAATCGCGCTTTGTGTGAGTCTAACATCTTATGAGACATAAATTTTCACGCCGTATCTCTCTGATAGCTCTAACCGTCTTAGCTTTTGCCGCGACCGCATCGGCTCAACTTGAAGGCGGTGGTGCGATAACCGCTATCGATGAAGGATCCGGTTCTAACTTCGGCGGAGGAACAACGGATGGCAAAAAAATCCCCGCGAAAAAGAAAGCCGCCTCGCCAAAACGAAAAACTGTGCGAAATGCTTCCGGCACCACGGTCGCGAGCGTCAAAAAATGGAACGGTTTCGTCGTCGGCGATAAATATTCATTCCTCAATTTCGAGGTCGTGTCCGCCACAAAGCCGTACCACACCCGCGAAGCAAAAGCCGGCGGAGCGTCCGGCCTGGTGCAGGTTGAAGTCTTGATCGACCAATTCGGCAACGTCCTGACCGCCAAAGCCCGGACCGGAAATAAACTCCTTCACTCGGAAGCAGAACGCGCCGCTATCGAATCAAAATTCAACAAACCCGAAGTTTACGGCAAACCTGCACGGGCGAACGGCTTTCTCGTCTATCGATTTGGCCCGGCGGAGAATTGAAAAATTAAGGCCCGTTTTCTATGAGCAGCACAGTCGTCAAAATAATCGCTGTCGTCGTCGTCACAGTTATCTTATTTGCTTTTCTCGCGATCGCGGCGTTGTCCGGATTTTTATACTTCGTCAGCATGAGCGTAAAAAAGCCGGATAGAGCTGGCGTGGAAACGGCGCCGACTTCAAAGCGGCAAAGTTCGGTAGCTCCGGCCGACATTACGAAGGTCGAATTTTCCGAATCAGTTTATTCATCGACCTACAGTGCGAACACGAGAGCCTTTTTCGGCAATGTAAATCCGCAGAACAACTCGCACTCGGTTGAGACTGTGACCTTTTCTTCCGACGGCACGGCAACTAAGGTCACATCCGGCGAACGCACCGTCAACGGTACAAAGATCTACAGCGGGCCGACACTCGATAATGCCGTCATCAGCCCGGAAGATTTTTCGGTTCTGGCCTTAACCCTCTCTAAAAACGATTTTGTGAACGAGGAAGACTCGCGCAATATGACCTCTCTGCCGATCAAAAAAGTTCTGACGATAAACTACAAATCCGGCGTTAAAGTTATTAAAACCGACAATATGGGCAAAGACACGCTCGAGATCACAGAGATCCTGACCGTGTTTCGCGCCCTTGAACTTAAGATGGCTTGGAAGCGTAAATAGCCTTCGTTCCTATTCGTCAAAAAATACCGCATTTGGATGAACATGGCGGGTCGGAATCGGGAGCGATAGCGACTGACTACTTTGCCTCAACCAATAAAAGAACTCAGTCGCTATCGCTCCTAGTTCCGACAGGAGAAATTAACAAGCACCCTTTCACCGATTTTTGCATCGAACAACCGGTCGATTTCTGGAAGAACAACAAAGTTAAACATTTGTATTTAATATACACAGAATTCCATCTGTGCGTTAAAGTTCCTCCCGGATCGAAATTTAGCTCCC
>JANMSP010000118.1:0-4859 GCA_031389475.1 Pyrinomonadaceae bacterium | reverse complement strand
GCGCTTAAGCCCTCCCTGACGGTCAGGCTTCTGCCGCAATTTTCTCCGCGGTTTAGGCTTTGACGATCGAATCTGCCAAAGCAAGTAATTCTTTTTCGTTTGTTAGCGGCTCGCATGCTTGCGGAACTAGCTTCGACTCTGATATAAGTTTCTCGATTCACTCTAATAAAGTTCCAGGAGAAATTTATGGTTAGAAAGATATTGGCGGTAATTGCCGGAATCGTTACGGCCGTCGTAATTTTTATGGTCATGCAGGCGATCGGCGGGGCGATATACGGCAAGCCGCAAATGCCCGAAGGCGGCGGCATGCCTGATCCTGCGGTTATGACGGCCTACATTGCTAGTTTACCTGTCGGTGCATTCGTGGTGCTGGCCCTCGGATATATTATCGGCTCATTTGCCGGCGGCTTTGTCGGACGAAAGATCTCGCAGTCGGATTCGCTCGTCGTGCCCGTGATCATAGGCGTTGTGCTGACGCTCGCCTGGGTACTGAATATCAGCATGGTGCCACATCCGATGTTGATGACTGTGATCGGATTCTTCTGCTATATTCCTTTTACGATTCTTGGACACAAACTAGCGAAGTGAATAGACTGCGTCTTAAAAATCGTAAAACTTCCACGCAGGCTTGTAGTCCTTGCTGAGCTTTTGCTTCGATAGAATCGCCCTAACCATTTCTACGGGTATCGCTCCGTCCTTCAATATTGCGTCGTGAAAATCGCGGTTCGACATTCTTTTCCCGCCGACGAATTCGCGATGCAAGCTGTAAAACTGGAGGCCGCCGATCATGTAAGCGATCTGGTACAGCGGCCCGTAATCGCCGGAAAACGAACGCCGTACCTCGGCTAGTGCATTCTCACGTTCGTGCCCAACCTTATCGACGAGCAGATCAACCGCTTCGAGTGGCGTCATTTTTTCAAGGTGAAACTTGAGCGAGAAGATTATCCGTGCCGCCCGGTGCGAACGCCAGAATAATGCACCCATCTTATCTTCCGGTGTTTTGATAAAACCTCTGTCCCACAGCAAAAATTCCCAATAAAGAGCCCAGCCTTCACCCCAAAACGGTGTTCGAAACATCGAGCGATAAGGCCGATGACGCCTTGTCATGTATTGCTGTAAATGATGGCCGGGAATCAGCTCGTGATGGGTGACGGCACGGGCAAAATGCGGATTGTTGCCGCGCATGCTCATCATCTTCTGCTCGTGCGTCATTGTACTTGTCGGATAAGCGACCAAAATCGTTTCGCCGCCGAGAAAAAACGGGGCGACAAGTTGGCGTTCGGGCGACATCATTTCCATCCGCCACGATTCGCGGGCGAGTTTCGGCACGGTCACCAAATCGTTTTTCTCGACGTATTCGATCGCTTCCAACGCAAAATCGCGAATCATTGCCGGCTGTTTTCCAGGTTCGACATATTTTTGCTTGACAGATTCTAGAGCCTTTTGAAGATCGTCCCCAAAACCCATTTCGCGCGAAGCTTTTTTCATCTCACTCTCGCACCATGCAAATTCCTTGTTCGCAATCTCGACCAATTCCTCCGGCGTGTACGGAATCATTTCGTATTCCAGTTCCTCGATCAGCGCTTCCCTCCCGATCGGATCGCCGATTATCGTTACTTTGTCGTCCGGTTTGATCCCGACAAGTTTTTCGGCAACAAACGTCGAATATTTCCCCAGCGATTCGTCCACCAACTTGTAAGGTTCGGCATTCCACCACGTAAAAACCGGATCGTAAGCATTGTGAAAATTATACCAATTCTTCAATGTCGCGCGGAGCGATGCGATCATCCGAACGGCGCGATTGGCCACCGTACGTTTCGGCTTCGCTCCGCCATCGTCGAAAGATTTTTGCGCCGCAATTATTTGTTTGTTCAGATCGTTGAGAAGGGCGGCAGTCTTTGCAGGATCAATATCCTCGAGTTTGCGGCGGGTGTCTTCCAAATCGCTGATCATTTTTGCGAAGGGGATGATCGGCGACATTTCTGCGATTTGCAGATTGAATCTTGCTAACTCTTTAGTTTCATGGCCAAGGTAATTTTTAAAAAGAATGTAATCGACTTGCTCGTCATGATTCAGCGAATCGAAATTCAGGCGGCCAAGCATGCCAAGTTGATCTGAATAAAGCAGTTTCAGCCTCTCCGAACGGTTTGTCGACATTTGAGCAGTGTAGAATCTGTTCAAGCTGCCGTAATCTTCATCGAATTTCTCGATTAATCCGCGCATTCGGGTTGCCGATTCGTTTTCTGAATTAATTTTGTCCGTTACTTTTTGGGCAAAGAGAATGTTGGAACTGATGACAGCAAATACAAAAATAAACGATAAAGGCAGTTTCAGATGCTTCATATTCTATTGAGAGGATGCAATCGAGTTTAGACTAGGGAATCGTTCGATATGATAGCACGAAGTAAAATGATCTGTGATCGATCCTTCGTTGTGGCAGAGTTTTAATCTGGAGGCGTTCGATGCTATGGGAGCGCCGCCGACGCCATGCCGCGGAATATTTCCCCGCCGACGCTGCACCGGCCAAATTAGTGTCAATTATTCTTGTTCTCGCACAAGAATTTGACGTCCATTTTGAAAGAAGATTAGGCAAGGACGATATATTAGACGTCGGTAAAAGAGACTAGAGACCGCTTTCGTTAATCTTAAGGCTTTAGCGATGCGTGTTCGCGAAACCTTAACGCGCGACGACTGATTCGTCGTGTTTCATCATTTTCCGGCGGCGCTTGTCTTCGTACATTTCGTCGTCTGCAGCTTTCAGGAGTTGGTTAATGGTCAATTCCTGATTAAAGCGTACTTTGATCAATCCAACACTCATTGCAATCTGATAGGGTTTTCCGCTAGTGGCATTGTACGCATCGAAATTTTCCTGCAGCCGTACAGTAATATTTTCAGCCACATCGTCGGTCGAATTCGGTATCAGAACAGTAAATTCATCTCCGCCGGGACGCGCGATAATGTCTGCTTCGCGAAAAGTCTGCCTGAGGATCTGGCCGGCTTTCCTGATCGCGGCCGAACCTTCAGGATGTCCAAATTCATCATTGATAAACTTCAGTCCGTCGAGATCGCCCAGCATCAGCCACAAGCTATTTTCCGAGGGACGCGAGCGAAAAACCTGGAGTTGCCTTTCGGCGTGCAGAAAAAATCCGCGCCGGTTATAAAGTCCGGTCAGGTCGTCGGTCAAAGTCAGATTCTTTAATTCTTCATTAGCTTTTTGCAGCTGCCGCGTCGTCCGCCGAAGTTCGAGGCGAAGGCTAAGCTGCCTGGCCAATGCTTGCAAGGCTTCCAATTGTTGCCGCGTCATCCCACGCGGTTTCGTGTCCATCACACATAGCGTTCCCAATGCCAGATTACTGTTAGTAATAAGCGGTGCACCGGCGTAAAATCGTATAATCGGCTCACTAATTACTGCGGGATGTGCGGAAAATCGATTGTCTTCTAATGCATCCTCTACTACCAATGATTCGTTAGGATTGATTATAGCGTAGGCGCAAAAAGCAGCTTCACGAGGCATTTCCTGAATATCAATTCCGACGCTGGATTTGAACCAAAGGCGCGACTCGTCAACAAGCGAGATCAGGGCAATCGGAGTCTTACAGATCTGCGAGGCGAGCAGCGTAATATCGTCGTATTCACTTTCGCCCAGCGTGTCCAATATTTGGTGATCGTGCAACGCGGCCAGGCGTTGACTTTCATTAAGAGGTAAAGGGAATTTCATATCAACCGCTGCCAACTCCACAGCAAAAAAGAAAAACCGGCGTTACTTGGATGCAAGGCCGGCTGGAAAATTGCTAAAAATCCTTTGAAAGAGCGAAACACTATATAAACTACTGTAATGTTTTTTCAGATCGGCTCTGTCTTGTACATTACCTTATCCAATCAAATCAGCTCTAAGAAACTTTCTCCGCTCTTGAGTTCCAGACCAAAGTTTTCCGCTATTGTTTGACCGATATCGGCAAGTGAACCGCGTGTTCCCAAATTTACTCCGGCTTTCGCATTCGTTCCGTAAACGATCAGCGGGACGTATTCGCGTGTATGGTCGGAACCGTCTTTTGTCGGATCGTTGCCGTGATCGGCGGTCATTATCAATAGGTCGTCATCCTTCAACGCATCAAGAATGTCCGCTAAGCGATGATCGAAATATTCGAGAGCTTTTGCGTAACCTTCCGTATCGCGCCTATGACCGTAAAGCATATCGAAATCGACAAGATTGCTGAATATCAATCCTTTCGAATCAGCGTTAAGTGCCGATATAGTCTGCTCGATCGTTTGCTCGTTGTTCTTCGCGGTCAGATCCTCAGTCACGCCCATGCCGTCGTAAATCGAAGCAATTTTGCCGATGCAGACGACATCGAGGCCTTCATTTTTGAGCAGCGGTAAAAGATTATCCGCAGGCGGTGGCACCGCATAATCGTGACGATTTTCGGTTCGCTTGAATGTTTCCGCCGTCTCTCCCAAAAAAGGCCTGGCTATAACACGGCCAACCTTATCCGGCCCGTCAAGAATCTTCCGTGCTATTTCGCAAATCTCGTAAAGTCTTTCGACCGGGATAATTTCTTCGTGGGCCGCGATCTGAAATACAGAATCGGCGGAGGTATAAACGATAGGCTTTCCACTTCGGAGATGCTCTTCGCCGTGAACTTTTATGATCTCCGTGCCCGACGCCGGAATATTTCCTAGAATTCCGGGAACATTCGCCTTTTCGGTAAATTCATCAATTATTCGCGGCGGAAATCCATTCGGAAATGTCGGGAAGGCTTTCGTCAGGACGATTCCGGCCATTTCCCAATGTCCAGTGGTCGTGTCCTTGCCGTTTGATTTCAGCGTGCATTTGCCATAACTTCCAGTCGGGCTTTCAG
>JANMSP010000472.1:0-2910 GCA_031389475.1 Pyrinomonadaceae bacterium | reverse complement strand
CGATTCGAGCAGCATCTTCGCCTTGTCCGTTCCATCCTCTATCTCCAGGACGGGGATGCCGCCCGAGACTGGAACCGTGTGCGTGAGCATCAAGAGCATTGACGGCGAAGGGTCACCCTTGATGTGGTCGCGCCATTCTGGCCAGCTTCGGGTCCATGATGATGCTGCCTTTCCCGCGATTGCGTTTAAGGTCGCGTTCATCTTGGCGATCCCTTTCACGGGCATATTTGTCACGTCATCAATTAGGCTGACGTCTGCCTTATTCGACGCCGCGAACACGACCTTCTTGAAAACGTTGTTTAGATGTTTGCGATTCTCGACCGGCTCTGACTGAAAGCGGAAATCACCACCAACACCCGCCAAGTACTCTCGACGATGAGTATGACGCTCGATAACATGCGAAAGCCCCCAGAAACCAAGCGGGCAGACGTGCGCTGCCGGCTCCTTCAAACCTACACAATCCTTAGAACATGTACCTTGTTCCAATGCCGTTTTCGCATTCGGACACAGTTTGGCTTCCGCGCCATCTGGGGCGAACCGATCGTATAAGAACTCAAACGGCAAGCGTGTGTCCGGTCTTGCGGATATTATTTGAATTCGCTTCGGGTTCGCCGACAAATGCTCGCCTTGAGACAAAGAAAAGATGATCGTCGCCAATTGTGATTCGGGGCTATTATCGATCAACGATCTGTATAGGCTGCGACCATGTTTTGCCAGGTCCCACAACAGTTTCACCGTCTTTGGCGAATCGAGTTCGGAATAGTTCGTATGGTCATCAGCAACCCAGGTCAAAAACGTATCGACCTGCGTATTAAAAACGTCAAGTCCAGCCGGTGTAGTAAATGAGACGAACGAATCTTTGATGGCGGTCAGTTTTGGTTCGCCGCCTACATCTTCGTTCAGTAAAAACGCGGCATCAAACTCCCGCCGGTCTTTAAGTCCGGAAAAATCCGCTCGCACCATCACCTCGGGAGTTAGCCTGATCGGTTCATTGCTGTCCAATCTTGCGTTTCCGGAGAAGACCTCCGCCCGCAGCAAAGCTGTCTGCAAGATGCGGTTCCGGTAAACTATCGAGATCCTTGCCTCGACCTCCCGTAGGCCTTCGCCGACATAAAATGGAAAAGTGCAGATCGAGCTGCTGCCTTCCGGCGGAAGAACGATCGTCGAGACTTGAGGCTCACTAAAGAGCGATGGCTCGGTAAGAATTACCGTCAGCGTGACGGAGCTTCTGTCGGCGGGAAGAAGTTCGTCGGGAAATTCCATCGTGTTTTGTATCCAGCCATTCTCATCTGGCCCGATTCGAATATCCGCCTGATAACCTCTTTGAATGCGTAACGCACCAATCGCCGGATCACGCCCATCGCGACCTTCTTCAAAAACCTGAGCCTGTATCCACCGTACGCTGTTTTTGGTGGTTCGCTCGACGGAAAGGCTCTTCCTGAACATCTCGTCTATCTTCGAGGCGGTAGTCGCCGATGTGCTCTCTTGATCGAATATAAAGCTATCGGTTCTTTCGAAGAGGATCGAGCCGAGCGTGCCAGCAGGGTACTCGCCTGGCTCGATACCGAAATTGCGGCTGTCCTGCGGACCAATCTCGAACCCGGTTTCGAGGCCCGAATTCCGCAGCTTTTCACCCAAAATCTTGATGCTCTCAGACAACTTTGAAAACTCGGCTAGTTGTCTGGATGCGATGAGAAACGGCTTGGCTAGGCCAACTGCACGGCAAGCCTGAAACAACGCCACGTCGATCGGATGGTCATGAGAAAGTTCCCTTATCAACTCGGTAAACCACTGCGTGTATTGATCATCAGAGACATTCACTAAACCTACACCGGCTGTACTGATCACCCTTCGCAACGCGTCGGTGAATACAGGTATGTCTTCGTGCCTATCTGTGGTGGCTCCCGTCACGAGAATACAATCGGCCGAGACGTTCACTCCGACTTTCCGAGCAAGATTCATTGCCTTTTGCAGACCATGCGGAATAAGAAGCAGGTCGCACCGATCGGTCTCGCTGCTCAGTTCTACAAAAGTGGCCAGCGGTCCAAGCCAAGTCCGCACAGACTCTGAATATTCTTCGAGTTCCCTTCTCAACCCCCTAGACTCGCTGTCACCCAAGAACCCTACCCTTAGCGGCCAGGCCCAACCGACCTCGGTGCTAGGTTCATCAACCCGCAGGTAAACTGACGTATGTGCAGGAGCGGCCTCTACGCCGGCGATATTTGTGTTCGCGTCAGCAAGGATGTTACTTAGAAAGACTGCATTCTCGGGATTTGCGAAAAGCTCAAGTCTGAGGCAAAAAGGCGGTGGTATCACATAGGTGTCTCTCCGGCGGCTGCTGAATTCTTCCTGCTTAGTCTTATGTTGCTCGTATAGCAACTCGACGATCTGTTTCCACCCCTCCACGGCGTACAGATCTACAAATTGCCCATCCGCATCGTCCGGCGGATGAATAGAAGAATCGAAACAAAGCGGTATTGGACTCCCGTTTGTTAAAGCTTGGTCCGAATGCGAAAACGCTGGAGCTGCCGCCAGCTTTGCAAGAATCAGCGGGTGAGTTCCCTCATAGAAAAAGTTAAGATGAGCCGCCAGCGCCCCCGCAAACTCTTCGGGTGACAGATCTCTGCCCCAAGTTCCAAATGTTTGTCTATTCATTTCGACTCTTCTCCGAAAACTTAGCTTTTATCGCCCTCCGAATTAGATTGCTCAATCGGTGAGGCGAGGTCTTGGATTCCCTTGAGAGTTGCGCCCCCCAAAAGAACACTTCACGGATTCGTATTGCCAGTCTCAATTTGAAAGTGGGAAAGTCGGCCCCAGTCATTTTATTTCGTATTCCTCGACCACCCAAGCCGCTCTGCCGAAGGTTCCGCTTCCAGCGTAGTTCCATTGTTTCTATATGTCGTCTAATCC
>JANMSP010000109.1:0-1590 GCA_031389475.1 Pyrinomonadaceae bacterium | reverse complement strand
GCCGCGCAGTTCCTCGTTCAATCTGGCCGCAAAGAAATTTAGCCGCAAAAGGGCACAGAAAGCACAAAAAATCTTTTATGTGCCATTTGCGCCTTTTTTGCGGCAATTCTCATTTCGCCCTTGCTAACGCGCGGGCTTCTGCATTTTATCAAGAAAATCGCTCAAAATTATCGCGGCCGCTTCGCTGTCTACTTGTTCCTTCGTTTCCTTTAAACTGGCACCCTTTTCCCAAAGACGGCTTTTTGCTTCGTAGCTCGTCGCCCGCTCGTCTTGCAAATAAACAGGAACGTCCAGCGAAAGCGAGAAGTTTCGGGCCAGCCGCCTAGCCTCCGCCGACATTTCGCTTTCCGAGCCGTCGAAGTTATACGGCAAACCAATCACGAGGGCGACGGCATCAAATTCGGTTAGAATGTCCTTGATTTGCAGCAGCAGCTTTTTCCATCCGATCCTTGAGATAGTCCGCACCGGCCGCGTCAGCGTTTGTGTCTCATCGCAAACGGCCACGCCGATTCGTTTCGTTCCCGGATCGAGCGCGACTACACGGCCTTTACACGGCAGGCCCGGAACATCTGCAAAATCACCGGGATTAGTTGTTTGTTTTTGTTGCACGAAAAGTTTCGATATCGGATAATCGGTGACAAGACAAAGTTAAACCTTTGCCGTCCCTAACACGTTATACCAGTTAGTAATTATCATATTGAGGTAACCTATGTCATTTCGCGGAAAGCTTTCGATTTTAATGGTCTCGGCGGCGATCGCTTTATATGCGGTGGTCGGCGGAATGCTCAGCCCGTGGGCGCGTGCCCAGCAGCCAATCAACGATGCGGGAGCGCAGATCCGAATTTTCGAATCGGTGCTGCAGCATATTCAGAACGATTATGTTGACGAGCCAAATCTCGAAAAGGTACGTTTCGGTGCGTTGCGCGGACTAGTCGGCGGCCTTGATCCGTATTCATCGTATCTGACCGCACAGCAGGTCGTTGATTTCAACGCCGCGAAAACGTCCAATAAAGTTGGGATAGGTGCCGAATTTTCACAGGTTTCCCAGTATCTTTATGTGATCTCGGTCGTAAAAGGCTCGACTGCCGAAAAGTCTGGGCTTAAAGCCGGTGATGTGGTCGAATATATAGAAAACAAGGCGACCCGCGATATTTCTTTGTATGACGCACGTCAAATGATAAGCGGCGATGCGGGAACTGTCGTCAGCATGCGTATCCTGCGTGCCGGCGAAAAGCCGCAGACGCTGAAGATAACACGAGCCGCATTTAAGGCACCGGCAGCGGAATCCCGTGTCGAAGCAGGGAAGACAGGCGTGATAAAAGTTTATGCATTCGACAACGGTGAATCAGGCAATGTTAAATCTCAGATCCAGTCGCTCACCAAGCAAGGTGTTGAAAAGATCGTCCTCGACCTTCGCGGCGTAGCTACGGGAAGTCTGGACGAAGCAGTTGCGACCGCGAATTTGTTTATCAAAGACGGCGAGATCGCAAAGGTCATCGGACGTGATGCGAAGGTCGTAAAAACCTTCGCCGCCGATCCGGGCAAGGCGGTTTATAACGGCAAGCTGGCCGTGCTTATCGATCTCGGAAC
>JANMSP010000328.1:0-9204 GCA_031389475.1 Pyrinomonadaceae bacterium | reverse complement strand
GGTGAAGTTTCGTCGATCAACATATTGGTAAATTTAGATGATTGCACTGCACAATTAAATCACGCCGCGACATGTGTGCAAGAGGCCGTCAGCCTACGCCAGACGCCTTATTGCGGCCAATTAGCAAGATAGACCGCCGTTTCGTAAAAACCGTGTTTGGAGGTTGAAAGCGGACGCAATATCTTGAAAATTTTAGCGTCCTTCTTGTTTTCCACGAGCAAGGTATAGTCTGTATAGTTCAGGCCATCCGACGGGCCGCCCTCGACCATTTGGTCGGCGGTCGATTCGGCGACTTTGCAGTTGAGTGAATATGCTATACCGTTCGTTTTGTCGATATTTGTGATGCGGTCAACCAGAGCGACATGCTTTCCGCTCTTAAAGACGATTGCCGTCCCGACGCGAACCTCTTCCAAGCGACCGATCCTTTTAGACTCCGGAGCCATCACGCCGGCACCTGTGTTACAGATCTCTTTGGGTGTCAGGCCGAAATAGTTTGCGGCAAATCCTGAACAATCTATTCCGATGTTCTTATCGCAGTATTTCTGCATCGCGTGAATAACCGGCTCGACAAAACCAAAGGCGACGGCTAGTTTCAAGACATCCGCTATTTCTTTAGGGCTCCCTTTCCCAACGAAAGGGTTGTAAAGGGGTAACCCGACGTCGATCAGCATAAAATCGTCGATGGCCGTTTGCGGGTTCTTTTTTCTATCACTCGACTTGAGGAGCGGATAATAGATCTCGTAGAGGTTGTGTCCAAGACTGTTGCCGTAAACCTTTATCTTTTCCTTCAACTTAAAGAATTCCTCGACGCCGGCCGCGGTCGAATAAGAGCCGGCGAGTTCATTATTCCTATATTCGTGCACGTCGATCGCCAAAACAAACTGGCGGCCGAGAAGGCACACTTTGATGTTGCGGTAGGTTGAATAGAGGTCAAGTGGTGTTCCGAATGATGCCATATTAATTCTCCTTTGATATTACTTCGCGTGCTATCCGCAGACGTTCTGTGATTGGACGAAAAAGCGCTGTCCGTTAAGCCCGATCTCATTTGTCGCCGGGCGTTTGGAAATGTTGTATTGAGTAGTTCCGCCGTTTTGAAAATTCAGGATCAATTTTGCTCCGTTAGCACTGATCTTCCACGTTCCGTGTTTCGAATGTTGTGAACCGAAACTGCTTCCGTCCGAATCGTTCGGCGTAAAGCCGCCCAAGTTGCTCGAATGGTAAAACCCGCCGGACGCGCACAGGTATATGTCCTTGCGTTCTGAATATCCGTTTCCGGTGTACATATACAGAAGATGTTTGCCGCTTAGCTCGGATCGACCGACGGCCGTTTCCTGCGACTTGCTGAAACGAACGCTTTCGGCCACGCTCAGGCCTGATGCAGAGGCCGCCGCCGAATCCGCCTGGTTGCTCAAAGCGACTATCACCATCCCGCCGCCATGCGGTGAAAACAAAACGCAGGTATTGATATAGATCGTCCCCTTCGGAGTTTTCTTCGTGGTCGTGAACGCCGCCCCGCCGGTAATTTCACGCGGCGTGCCGATCAATTCCAGCCCATCGCGTTCCAAATTCGCGTCCGCTGCAAAGGCAGCAAAGCTATCGTAGTTGTGGTCTTTAATAGCCAAAACCAAGGTTTTCTGCAGATTCACAAGCGCAAATCCCTCTTCATTCGCATTGCTGTTCCAGCCCGAAGGCACCGCAAAACTGTAAGACCCGCTGATATCTGTTAGTCGTGTGCCGCCTTCCTGCGCAAAGTGCGGCGACACGAACAAGGCAAAAAATATCGCGGCGATTCTCATATTTCTCAATTTCATAGTAGCCCTCGCTTAATCCACCCGGTTCGGTAGGGATTTCGTTTGCACGGTTTTCGCGGACGTAACCAAAGCCGTGAAATCCAGGTCCGTCAATTCGTCTGTGACGGTGACGACCCGCGTCGGATTCTCGAACTGATAGCCTTTGCTTCGCACGGTGACGGTATAGGTTTCACCGGCCTGCACGCCGCTGAACCGATAGTATCCGAACGAACCGGTTAAAACGGTCCGCGTAATACCGTCCGGGCCGGTGATCGAAACCCGCGATTTCGATATTCCACGGCCCGTCGCCGTGACCACCCGCCCGCCGACTACGACCGAAGCCGCCGACGGGGCCAAGCTCACGATCGCGAACGGCGAGAACGAACTCACGCCCGTCGTGCAAAGCGACGGGAAGCTGGAACCCGCTATATTGGTGACATTGACCCATCCGCCGCCTGTGAAATGAAGCACGCGCAGATCCGTGAACTGCGCCGAAGTGAACGCGGGCAGGTTAAAGCAGACGGTCGCATTGCCGGTAAACACCGAGTTTGTCGCAATGTCGTAAGCGAGGCCCGTATGCGTGCCGAGCGGCACAACAGGAAACAAAGCCATGTCGAGCGGAATCTGCTGCGTCGTCTTGGCGGCCGTGATCGTCGGAAAGGTGATCGTCGCATCGCCGACGACGGTCGGCAACCCGATTCCGGTTTCATAGTTAGTTTGGATTTCCGCCGCCGTCAAAGCACGGTTGTGAATCTCAACCTCGTCGATCTGACCTTTGAAATTGCTCGAACCTAAAAGATCGAAATAATCGCCCATTACTAGCGGATCGTTGTTTTGCAGCGAACCGGCGGTTGCCGTCATCGAAGCGGCAAGCTGCCCGTCAACAAAAATGCGGGTAACCGCGCCGTCACGCTGCCCGACGACGTGCCGCCATTGACCGTTAGCGACGTTGCCGCCCGTCAAATTGTAGTACGGCACGCCGTCGCTGATGTCGAATCCGATAGTGCCGTTTTGCTCGAGGTAAAAGAAATAACCGGCGGAATTTCCACCGTCGTGTTTGGAAACGATAAAGCCGCCCAGGTCGGTGATCTCACCGCTATTGACTTTTATCCAGGCCTTGATCGTGAAATTTTGATTAGCCCCGAAATCTATGCTCGCGTTGTGCGGCACCTGGACAAAATCATCGACGCCGTCAAACGAAAACGCCTGCCCGATCTGCCCGGCGGCGAAAGCCGTACCGTTTAGCAGAGTTCCATTGTTCGGGCCGCGCGTATCGTTAGCGTTTCCTTCGCCCTGCCAGAGCGAAACCAGACTGTTTGTATTTTGTTTGAGTTTTCCGGCAAGTCCGGCGTTGAAGATCGAAGTGATTTCCGCGTCGCTTAAAGTGCGGTTATACAATGACACTTCATCAAGTGCGTGAGGCGAGGTAGCTTTGCCGATAAATAATGGCAAAGGGGAATTAAAAAGTGTTCCAATCGTGGTTGACGTCGAAGCCGCCAAAACTCCGTTGATATAGATTTTCATCGTGCTTCCGTCGTAAGTTGCTGCGACGTGCGAAAAGGAGTTGAGCGGCACTGGAATTGAAGCATGTAATTGATCAAAAGTAGAGCCGTTGCTGATACGAAAAATTATGGTGTCGTTAACAAACGCAATAAAGTAAGGGCTGCCGGTGAAAGAATTTGAATCGCCTTTTAAGATGGGTATTGTCGTTGCGTTAGTCGGACCGGACGCCGCCGGATTAAACCACATTTCCACCGTCAGTGCGCTTGTAAAATCCAAAGCCGCATTGTCGGGAACTTCGACATGCGAGGCTCCGGTTCCGTTAAAGTTAAAACTCTGTCCGACTTTCCCAATTGAAAAATTACTGCTTCCCGTAAAAGCACCATTAATCGTCCCCGCAGTGTCTTTGGCGTTTCCGTCGCCCGCCCACCAGCCGACTTGACCGGTTGGAGCAACCGTCGCCGTCGCTTTGCATTTTCCGGCTGTTCCGGCGCCCGCGATTGCCGCGATCTCCGCCGCGGAAAGCGCGCGGTTGTAAATACCCGCCTCATCGATCAATCCGTCCCATATACCGACAATTTGATTTGCGCTATTGACGAACATCCCTATATTGACCGATGCCGTGTTTTGCGCGATGGAAGTGATTGTTGCCGATGCCGGGTCAAGCGTACTGGGAGTTTCAACTCCATTAACATAGATCTTTAATTCCTGCGTCGCCATATTGAAAGTTCCGGCGACGTGAAACCAGGCTCCCGCGGTCAATGCCGGAGCGTCGGTTTGAATGAAACGGTAAGCAAAATTACTTTGAGCAACGAAAAATTCTAATTTGCCGCTGGGACCCATTGCAAGATACCAGCTTGCCCCGGCAGATCCCAGAACCGTGTTGTATTTTGAAACGATTACGCGCGGGTTTCCGTCCGGCGGCAGCGTGAGCGTATCGGTATTGACCCAGGCATCGAGCGTCAGCGACGAGACGTTGAAGCTGTCGTTGTGCGGGATGCTCACAAAACTATTAGTTCCGTCAAGACTGAATGCCTGCCCGACATGTCCGGCGGCAAATGTCGCTCCGCTTTGCAAAGTCCCGTTATTGCGCGAACGCGGATCGAGAGCGTTGCCGTCCGCCGAATACCACGAAACCAATCCGACCGGCGCCGGCGCACAGGTTTGCGCTTCCGCTATCGAGCCGGAACCCGCTATTAGTAATAAAATAAAAGCTGCTGTTTTCATTCTTTTGGTAATCATTATTTAAGTCTCCACGCTGGTGCACTGTAATGTAAGTTTCCTGATTTTTGTGTCGCGTCGCGACTTTATGACTTTAGCCGTGGGTTCGGGCCCACGGTCAATCAATCAATGAATCCTCGTCGCGTCAGCGACGACTGATGTTAAAGGCGTGTATTCAGTTGCCGCAGACGCGGCAAGGATCAACGTGCATACCGACCGTGGGTTGAAACCCACGGCTAAATTCAGGCTATCGCTACGCGATACAGTATAAAAATTCAGATACACTGAACTAATCGCTAAAATTCCGGATTCTCTTCCCCAAGGCAAAAATTTCTGCCCCGGCTTATCTTCGGTTACGTAAGCGGCTCTTCGTTCGATGAGATCGAGAATATGCCGTTCGACGGCACGAAAATGACATTTACCTTGCCTTCGTTACGCAGTGTCGAAACGAACTCATCAAGACGGCTGAGCGGAAAATACGCGTGTATATTTGTTCCGGTCGTGGTCGTATTGGCGGGAATCGCCCGGCCGTTCTTCATGAAATAGACATTGCAGTCGTATTTACCTTCAGCGTCATAGAGCAAAATCATCGCGTCATAAGCGAACAGCGGGGTCGAGTAATTGATAAGGCGATAGCCATTTGCAACGAACTCGATATTCGGCGCCGCGTTCGGAGCGTTCGCCAAAACCGCTTCGCCGGCAAGCGGAATTCCCAGTGCGGCCGCGGTAAACGCCCTTCCGCCAAGGCGCAGAGCATCTCTGCGTGAATATCTAGTGGCCGATTCGGCGTTACTAACGTTTTCTTGTTTAATGTTCTTCATATTTTTCTCCATTACTAACAGCGTTCCCTGATAAGGACTTCGAGCAGATCAGCATCCGTCCATTGGCCGTGTCGGCCGCGTGAATATCGTTCGCCTCCACTCTCCTTAAAATCTCCCTTGTTCCGATCCGCAGACATTCGACGGTTTCGTCCAGGGTCAGAAAATCCTCGTCACTCATGCAATCCGCGCAATGCATTCTTAAAGTCCTGGAACGGCGGACGCGAATAATCTCGTGCAGTTCGCGTACAAAAACTTTCTTGGTGTTTGACATCATTTTCGATTAAACTGACTACGAACGAATATCGTTTAAATTCGATAGTTCCGTTATAAATGAACGCGGGCTGCAGGTCTTGAATTTTTTGTCATAAATTTCTCATATATTTCTAAATCGCTAAATGAAGGCTCTGAACGGCAATTTGATCGAGTTCGGTGAGTTTCGCCTCGACACGGAAAAGAAAATTCTGTGGAACGGGGCGGAGGTCGTTGCGCTGCCGATGAAGGCGATTGAACTGCTCTGCGTGCTGGTCGAAAATTGCGGCGAAGTACTTGGTAAAGATGTTTTAATGGACACGGTTTGGGCCGATTCCTTTGTCGAGGAAAGCGTGCTGACGCAGAATGTTTACCTGCTGCGAAAAACGCTGAAAGAACTTGGAGACGGTGACAGCACGATCAAGAACATTCCTCGCCGCGGCTATATGTTCAGCGGCGAGATTCACAATCTGGAAACACAAGGCACCGACCTCGTTATCGAACGCCACCTTTACGAGAAAATCGAGATCGAGGAAAGCGAGAAGATTGCCGAAGAGCGGCTTTTACTTCCCGCAAAGCCCGGAACGGAGATGCCCTGGGTCGCATTCGCCGCCCTGCTGATCGCGGTTCTCGCGGGCGGCGGATTTTTTCTTTGGAACAGCCGGAATACGGAAACTATTAGAACTCTCGCGGTCTTGCCGTTAAAGCAATTCGGCGGCACGGTCGGCGATGAGAGCCTGAATCTGCGCATCACCGATTCGCTGATCACCAAGATCGGTAACTTGAAGCAAATATCGGTTCGCCCGACGGCCTCGATTGTTAAATTCACGGACGACGGCATAAGCGCCGTCGAAATCGGCAAAATGCTGGAAGTCGATGCGGTTTTGGACGGCCGGTTTCAGCAGGAAGGTGAGAATTTGCGGATAAATCTGCAAATGATTTCAGTCACGACCGGCGAGCAGATCTGGTCCGGCCAGTTCGACGGAAAAACGAGCGGGCTGCTGCACTTGCAGGACGCGGTTTCCGCCAAGCTGATGAATCAACTCGATCTGCCGCTTTCCAAAGAACAGGAAACTGCGTTCGTTAAGCAGCCGACCTCAAATTCCAAAGCCTTCGAGGAGTATTCGCTGGGCCGCTACTTTTGGAATAAACGCACGCCGGAGAGCTTGAAAAGCGCCATCACATCATATCAAAACGCGATTGGGCTCGATCCCGAATTCGCGGAAGCATATGTCGGCCTCGCGGATTCGCATTTTCTGATGGTTGATTACAGTTACGATACTTCCCCGGATAATGTCGTTGCCGCAAACGAGAACCTGGCCCGGGCGATTGAGCTGAATCCGAATCTGGCCGACGCATACACCACCCGCGGCCTGATCCAAACCGCCCATGAATGGAAATGGGAAGACGCCGAGCAATCGTTTCTCAAAGCCATCGATTTGGCACCCAACTCATCCAACGCGCATCACCGCTACGCAATGCTTTTGCTCAAGCTTCGGCGTTTTGACGAGGCCGAAACCACTATGCTCCGGGCGAAACAGCTCGACCCGACTTCGCCCGGCATCAATATGAATCTGGGCGTCATTTATTATTTTTCGAAACGCTATGACGCCGCCGTCGCACAGTTGAAGAAAACAATTGCTCTCGACACGGCTTTCTCGCCGCCTCACTGGTACTTAGCACGCTGTTATTGGATGATGGGCAGCCTCGCGGAATCCCGCGAGGCTTATGTCAACGCTGCCAAATCGGCCGGCGACATGGAAACAGCGGCATTGATCGAGCGGCAGCAGGCATCGGACGAGCCGGATGCGTTTATCAGGGACATGCTGCGAAACTGGGCCGATAAGGTCAGCGATACCGGCATCAACGCGCACGATCTCGCGATCTTAAACGCCTTAGCTCAAAACCGAGAGGAAACTTTGAAGTGGCTGGAGAGATCGGTTGAGGTTCGTCATCCCTGGGCCGGCAGCATCGACGCCGAGCCTGAGTTCGATTTTGTCCGGGACGATCCACGGTTTGAAAAAATCCTTAGAAGGATGAATTTGACCCACTAAAAAGAATGTCTCAGATCCCTTGCGGAAACGCGACGGTAATGAAGCGTGCATCTTTCAGGATTGAAGGATGCACGCTCTTTCACACTCGCGTTTCTGCCTGAAAACTGCTATATTATGCAATTCATTATGACACCCCGAAGCATCGCAAAACTTAGGCCGAATATCTCCCGACCGAACCTATTCGCTGGTGACTAACTCTTTCTCCTTGCAGCATTTATCCGCGCAAAACGCGGATACCCGCAAATTGCGGAAGCCCGCGCATAAGCAAGGGCGAACCATTCAACATAACGGAGAAACATTATGACACCGACCACAGACCTGCAAAAACCTTTAATTAAAACCGAGCTTCCCGGCCCACTCGCCCGCGAGATCATCGCAGAAGACGCAAAATACGTCACGCCGAGCTATCCGCGGCCCGATTATAAACTCGTTGCCGAAAGCGCCCAGGGCGTTTGGATCACCGACCCTGACGGCAACATATTTCTCGATTGCAACGCCGGAGTCGCAGTCTGTTCAACCGGTCATTGCCATCCCGAAATCGTCAAAGCGATCAGTGACCAGGCCGCGAAACTTATCCATCTTTGCGGCACAGATTTTTACTACAAACACATGCCCGCGTTGGGCAAGAAGCTCGACGAAATCGTACCAATCGACGGCCCTACGAAATCGCACTTCGCTAATTCCGGTGCCGAAGCCATTGAAACAGCTTTAAAGCTTGCGATGTACCATACGCGGCGGCAGAAATTCATCTCGTTCTTCGGCTCGTTTCACGGTAGAACTTTAGGTGCATTGTCTCTGACATCATCCAAAAAAGCCCAGCGCCTCGGCTTCATGCGTCAGGCTCTCGATGTCGTGCACGTTCCGTATCCGAAATGTTTCGAATGTCCTTTTAATCTGGGCAAATGCGACAACGGCGATTGCTGCATGGGCACGATCGACTGGATCGAGAACCGGCTTTTCTCGACGACCACACCGCCGGAAGAAGTCGCCGGAATCGTACTCGAAGTCGTCCAGGGCGAAGGCGGCTACATTCCAGCACCACCCGAAGTCGTTCGCGCCCTTCGGCGTATCTGCGACGAGCACGGCATAATGTTGATCGTCGACGAAGTCCAATCCGGCATGGGCCGCACCGGTAAAATGTTCGCGCTTGACCATCACGAAGGCGTCAAAGCCGACATCGTCTGCATGGCAAAAGGCATCGGTTCCGGCATGCCTATCGGCGTCTGCACGGCAAAAGCCGACATTATGGACTGGCACAAAGGCGCCCACGCTTCGACCTTCGGCGGCAACCCCGTAGCCATCGCCTCAGCGCTCAAAACGATTGAATTACTCGAAGGCGGCCTCGTCGAAAACTCCAAAACCGTCGGAGCATACCTCGAAGAAGGTTTAAACAAACTAAAAGACAAATATGATTGCATAGGAGACGTTCGCGGACTTGGTATGATGCTCGGCGTCGAATTCGTAAGGAAGGCGGACGCCTCGTCCGCCCCCGACCCGGAACTCCGCGACCGCATCGAAATGGCCTGCTTCAATCGCGGCCTAATAATCCTCGGCTGCGGCACCAGCGTC
>JANMSP010000102.1:0-7115 GCA_031389475.1 Pyrinomonadaceae bacterium | reverse complement strand
GCTTTTTGCAGCGCTCACTAAATCGCTCAAAACAATCCTTCCTTTTTTATCGACGATGGCGAGCGGCGTTTCGATCATTATTTCAATTCCAATCGACCGCGGCATTAATTTATGAGTTTTCTCGATCTTGTCGAGAAGCTTGCAGAGATCGCGGACTTCCTTTTTATCAGTCACCTTCGGCAGCGTGACTGCGAAACCATCGGGCAGAATGTTGGCTGTCTTCGAAAGGAAAGCCGCGAGAAATAGATTTAGCGTTCGGACGGCCCGCTCGTATGTTTCGGGACCAAAGGCTTTTATTCTAAAGCCCGAAAATCGTGTGATGGTTTTCGTTTCGAACGCCTTTGCGAGTTCTTCAGCCGCGGAAACGGCATGTGCGTCTTCTTCTTCATCGGAGCGGAAACCGTATCCGTCCTCGAAATCGATCCGGAAATCCTCGACCGGCTCGGACTTAAGTTTTTGCGTAGTTCGTTGATAGATCGTCCAGGCAAACCAAGCAGGAAAATTCTCAGCTTTGACTTTTTCCGGCTTTTTCGTAAGTTCTTTTTGGAGGTCTGCGATTGCTTTGGGAAAACGAGGCAATGTTTCAGAGCCTTTCAGCCGCATCGCACAGGCGAATTCCACAAAATTCGGAGCGTAAATCTCCATCGAATCGAGCGCGATCTTTCCTAACTTCGCGGGAGTGCCGGCTTTGAAAAGATGGGCTCCGCCATAAACGACGTGAACAGGCGAACGGCCCTTCTCCGCTTTTATCTTTTTTCGTTTAGACTTTTCGTCCTTGACGATCAAAAGCACGCCTTCGTCGCCGTCGTGTAGAACAGTTTTGCTCATTTTATATAATAATCTACGGTCGAAACTACTTTACAAATCATAGTAATTCGGGCGGGGAAATGCTAATCTTGGCAGGATGAGCAAGTTCGATAAACTGCGTCAGAAAATAATGGACGGCAAATCGGACGCCAGTATCGATTTTGAGCATTTGCGGCATTTTCTTCTGACTCTCGGTTTCGAAGAACGAATTAAAGGCAGCCATCACAGCTTCCGCAAGCCGGGAATTGCTGAAAAACCAAATCTGCAGCGTGATGGCAGCAAAGCGAAATCGTATCAAGTGCGGCAAGTACGCGCAACTGTGAGGAAGCACAGCCTATGACAAATGGTAATTTGCCAAAGTATGAGATCGTGATCTATTGGGACAGCGACGACAAGATATTCGTTGCGGAAGTTCCCGATCTTGCGGGATGCTCGGCACATGGTGAAACGCAAGTAGAAGCGGTCCGGAATATCAACGATGCAATGACGCTTTGGCTCGATACAGCACGGGAATTCGGCGATAATATTCCTGAGCCGAGGCAGCATCAGTTAGCGGCTTGAGTTAAGTCACAGATTAATAAACACCAAAGCAATTGTTTGTGACCAAATAAGCCACTGCAGGACCAATACTAAAGATATATTCCAAATTAGTATCTTACCCAGCAGTTGCTTCGTTAACAATTGTTGGACGACTTGAAGCCCCAGCAATCAAAAGCGTTACGGGAAGACCTCCTAATAAAATCATGAGATATGTTTCTATATCGCCCAAAGGTATAAGCCCCGTAGGGGTGGCCTAATGAAAATTAGACTTAATAATATTGCGATCACGGCGGAGATAGTATTTAACTCCATAACTCAAAACAACTCGTCCATCGCCTCTTCCAGATTTTTCACGCCGACAACACGGATTCCCAAAAGCTTTTCAAGGCCGGATTTATTCGAGGCTGGGAGGATCAGCTTCTTAAATCCGAGCGTCTGGGCTTCGCGAGCCCTTGCCTGAGCCTGCAAAACACCGCGGACCTCACCTGTGAGACCGACCTCGCCGAAAACCGCAACTTCCGGCGGCACCTGCAAGTTGCGAAAACTCGAAGCGATGGATGCAATCACGCCCAGATCTGCGGCTGGTTCATCTACCTCTAAACCGCCGGCAATATTGATGAACACGTCATCTCCGGCAAGTTGCAAACCAAGACGTTTCTCCAATACAGCGATAAGAAGCGAGGTTCGGTTGTAATCGAATCCCTGGGCCATTCGCCGGCCGGACGCTGATTTCGTGCTGGAAACGAGTGCCTGCACCTCGACCAGCATTGGTCTTGTCCCTTCCATGCACACCGTCACGACCGAACCGCTCGCACCTTCAGGACGCTCCTGTAAAAAAAGCTCCGATGGATTTCCAACGGGAATCAACCCGGCGTTCGTCATTTCGAAAACGCCTATCTCATTTGCCGCGCCGAAGCGGTTCTTTGTCGCGCGTATGATCCGGTGATTATGATGCCGGTCGCCTTCAAAATAAAGAACCGTGTCCACGATGTGTTCCAGCGTTTTCGGTCCGGCGATCGAGCCTTCTTTTGTCACATGTCCGGTAAGAAAGACCGGTGTGGCCGTTTGCTTGGCAAACATCATGAACTGCGCGGCCACGTCGCGTACCTGCGATACGCTTCCGGGCGCGGATTCGATCTTGTCGCTGTAAACGGTTTGGATCGAATCGACAATTATAAAATCAGGCCGGAGTTTGTCCGTCTCAGCCATGATCGTCTGCAAATTCGTTTCGGGCAAAATAAAAAGGTTTTCGGCGTTCAAACCAAGCCTTTCGCCGCGCATTTTTATCTGGCGTTCCGATTCTTCGCCGGAAATGTAGAGCACTTTCGCTCCATTTTGGCTTAATTTGTCCGCCATTTGGATGACGATGGTCGATTTACCGATTCCGGGCGCTCCGCCGATCAAAACGAGTGATCCGGCAACGATTCCGCCGCCCAGAACACGGTCGAATTCTTCAATGCCGGAAGTGGTTCTTGCGTCATCCTGAGATTCTATCTCGCTGAATGAAATAGGTTTACTTTCTCGAACGCCCGAAAACAAAGCCCGTCCGCTTCCGCCGGGCTGGGCTGCGGGGCGAAAACGTTCTTCGACCAGCGTATTCCATTCCTCACAGTCGGGACATTGCCCCTGCCATTTGCGGGATTGCCCGCCGCAGTTTTGACAGACATAGATCGTTGCTGGTTGTTTTGCCATAGCGGACGTTTTTATTAGTTCCTGGTAACGAGTATTTTAATGAAAGTGCTTAATTGTTGCAATCTATTCAGTTAGTTGGTAATGATCGCTTGATGTCGGGTCGATCTTTTAAACTCGCTTATTCTTCTTATCTTCCTTTGCGTCCTTCGCGGCTCTGCGTGAAACCTCTTTTTCTCACGCAAAGCCGCAAATCAAAGCCGCAAAGAACGCGAAAAGAAAGATCATTAAGCCAAGCAGATCGGAATTCCGAATTTTTTTTAAGACGGCTTTATTGAGGCCAGTATAGACGATGTTGTGTTTTTTACGTTTCGCTTTCCGCAAGTATGCTAATAGGCGATGTCGCGGACATCCGAAATCTTCGAATTATTCTTGTTGTCGAATCATTTATTCTGCGCTGTTTGGAATGTTTTATGTCTGACTCGATCAAAGAAATTAGTTTTTACCCTCAGGCTAATGTGACTTTTGCGGCTTTACCGAATTTGTAGTAAATATTAGATAGCTCATTAACAACCAGAAAATTATTGAATACGGAGGCAATTATGTCGGAAGTCACAAATTACAATCAGCCGGAGGAGCCCAAAGAGACGGAAAAAGATTCTGAGCGTGAAGTCGGAGCTGGCGTGAGGCCGCTGGTAACGGAAACTAACGAAGAGGACGGGCGTGACAAAGGAGCATCGAGCGGCCAGAAAGGTCAACCCGGAATTCCCGGCCCGGATGAAGAAAACTGGAGTCCGGGATCGCCGCAAGCGGATTCATAATATTTGAACGTTCAAAACGAATCAGCATAAGGTGAAGAAAATACTTTGCCTTATGCTTTTTGATTAAAGGAACATCATTTCAGAGAGTTAAGTCTTATGGCTGTACAGTCCGTCCACCAATTTGCCGAAAAAGTAGCTTTAGTTACCGATGGAACAAGCCCGATCGGCCGTGCCGTCGCAATGCAGTTGGCTTTGCAGGGCAGTTATGTCATAGCGGGTTTTTTGGCGAAACCAGGCGGCGAAGAAGATCCTTTACGCGAATTGCGTGAATTAGGGACATTGGCCGTTTCGGTTGACACGGACATTTCGACCGTAATCGGAGCGAAAGAATTAGTTGCCGAGGCGGCTCAATCGTTCGGGCGTATCGACCTTCTGGTGAATTGTCTGAAATCGTGGCCGCAATCGTCGTTTGAAGATAGTGATGAAACGGAGTTCGCGGAAGGTATCAGCCATAGCTTGAAGGCGGCGTATTTTGTCACGCAGGCGGCTTTAGAGTTCATGAACCCGCGTCCGAAGCCAAAAATTGTAAATGTTTTTTCGGCGTGTGATACCGTCGAAACGGCTCAAAACCCTTTGTTTGCATCGTCACAAGCGGCAATAAAGGAATTTACCGAATCGCTTTCGCGGTCGCTGCCAAAACACTTCCGGGTAAACGGCATTGCGGTCAGCGAAAGGAAAAAGGAGTCAAACATCGACTCTGAGCTGTTCCGTCCGCAAACGCTGATTTCCGCCGACGATACAGCACGAACCGTAGTCTATCTGCTATCGTCAGAATCGATCGGGCTGAATGGACAGGTTTTGACGGTGGGATGACGCCAAAAACTGATCCTGATTACACGGCGAACGTTTTCGTGATAGAATTTGAATCGATGAAGCTCGATATCCTGACAATTAGAATCGGATTTGTGGTACTTCTGATGCTGCTTGCGTACCAGTTGAATCCGATCGAACGCACCCAAAAATTCGGTCTCGGCGATAACGTCAGCGGCGATACGAGACATATTCTCTCGGTTTTGATGGGCTTAATTGTTGGGATCATTATAATTGCGTTCGAAATGCGGGTTCGAAGAGCCTCGTTAAAAACTCTCATCGGTGCGGCGGTTGGTTCGATACTCGGAATTGTCGGTGCTTTTTTGATCGGTGTTTTAATATCTATTCAAAAGGAAGCCGCCGTTTCCGCTGAAATGCAGACATTTTTGACGATCTCGCTCGCCTTTTTCATGGGCTACATCGGGCTGATGGTCGGTGCTGCGAAGGGTGAATATCTCGATCTGTCGGCACTTGGCGGCATATTCAGCGATAAGTCGATTAAACGCGATTATAAAATTCTTGACACTTCGGTGATCATCGACGGACGCATTGCCGATGTTTCGGAAACCGGATTTCTCGGCGGGACGCTGATAATCCCGCATTTCATTCTCGCCGAATTACAGCAAGTTGCGGATTCGGCCGATTCGTCCAAACGCCAACGCGGCCGCCGCGGGCTGGATATGCTGCAGCGTCTCCGCAACAACAGCAAGCTCGATATTCAGATAATCGAAACCGATTTTCCGGCCGTGAAGGAAGTCGATCTCAAGCTGATCGAGCTTGGTAAACAGCTCGATGCCGTGATCGTTACGAACGATTTTAATCTCAATAAAGTCTCGCAACTTCGCGGCGTTTCAGTCTTGAACATTAATGAACTGGCGAACGCCTTAAAACCGGTGGTTCTGCCCGGCGAAGCAATGCGCGTATTCGTTCTGAAGGAAGGCAAGGAATACAATCAGGGCGTGGCTTATCTTGATGACGGAACGATGGTCGTGGTCGATAATGCACGCCGGCTGATCGGCAAAACGGCCGACATCGCGGTAACGAGCGTGCTGCAAACCACGGCGGGTAAAATGATCTTCGGCCGTTTGTGGGAAGAAAAGGACGATCACCCCGAAACCACGGTAGGCATTCATGATTCACGCTCGATGGGCTTTAGAAAAGCCACCCGCGAACTTCGTCAGAATACTATTATTGAAGAAATCGAAACTTAAGCCAGCCGATGAATACTGCCATAATCGCGGCTGCAGGCAGCGGAAAAAGATTCGGTTCCGAAACACCTAAACAGTTTCTCAACATACTCGGTAAACCCGTAATAATTCATACACTTGAACGTTTCGAAGCCTGCCCGGAAATTGCGGAAGTAATTCTGGTTCTCGCTGCCTCTGAGGTCGAGGCCTTTAAAATAATCGCGTCGAATTACACCTTAAGAAAACTTGTTAAAATAGTATCCGGCGGACGAACGCGGGCGGAATCTGTATTCAACGGATTGCGGGCGGCTGACAATCGGACGAACGTCATTGCTGTCCACGACGGAGCTCGTCCGCTGATATCTATCAACGAGATAACCGCAACAGTTCTAAAGGCTAAAGAAACCGGAGCCGCCTGTCTCGTGGCACCGATAACTGATACGATCAAACAAGTAAGCGGAAATGAAATTACCGGAACTCTCGACCGATCAAATCTGCGGCGTGCTTTGACTCCACAAGCTTTTCGATATGAAATACTGCTAAAAGCATTTGCCGGTAGTGATTTGGGCAGCGAAGTTACCGATGAATGTTATTTGGTCGAAAAAATCGGACAGAGGATTGCATTTGTTGAAGGAAGCTCGAAAAATATTAAGATTACGCACGCCGAAGATCTAATCATGGCGGAGGCGTTTATGAAAGTTGAGTTCAAACTCTAGTTTGTCTTCTTGTCAGTACCGCGAGCGGTAGCGACCGGGGGCTTTACTAATGGCAAACTAAAGTTTGAATTCAGAACTTCAGCAATATGTTTCGAATTGGATTTGGAAATGATATACACCGCCTCATCGAAGGAAAGCCGCTGGTCCTTGGCGGCATTATTATCGCATCGGATTTGGGTGCCGACGGGCATTCCGATGCCGACGCTCTAACGCACGCAATAACTGACGCGATTTTGGGTGCTCTCGCCCTAGGCGACATAGGAACGCATTTTTCGGATGGCGAGGAGCGTTGGAAAAATGCCGAGAGCTTTGTCTTTCTGCGGTACGCCGTTGGGTTGATGAAGGAAAAGGGTTATGCGGTCGTGAATGTCGATTCAACTATTTGTCTAGAAAAGCCAAAACTGCGCCCTTATATAGACGCAATGCGGGAGAGCCTTGCGCTTGCTCTTGAAATTGAACAAAGTTGCGTCAGCGTAAAAGCCAAAACAGGCGAAGGCCTCGATGCGGTCGGTGAGCGGCGTGCAGTTCGAGCCGAAGCGGTCGTTTTATTAAAACGAAACTAATGATCAATATAACGGGTCAGAACCGCGAGCGGTAGCGACCGG
>JANMSP010000319.1:0-5829 GCA_031389475.1 Pyrinomonadaceae bacterium | reverse complement strand
TTCCGGACGCATCTTGTGACGCGCTTGTTACCGGCAATGCTGCGTTGCTCCCCTTCAGGGAGCGGACATGATTACGCATTTACCCAGGGTTTCACCCTGAGCTATTATATTTGACGCTTTCAGCGTCAGCAATCCATTCGCATTTTCCGCGCGCAGCGTTTATCCTTGAACATTCATGGAATCGCTGACCTATAAACAACTCATCACGGGGAACCGTAATTTCCGCAATTTGCTTTACGGGCAGGTTATCTCGGAACTCGGCAACTGGTTCAATTTTATAGCAGGTTTGGGGCTGGTGCGGATGGTCAGCGGTGCTTCACCGACGGCCGCCGGAATATTTTTTGTCTGTCGTTTGCTGCCGTTCGCGTTTGCTTCGCCGATAGCGGGGACGTTTGTCGACCGGTTTTCGCGCAGGCAGGTGATGATCGTGACCGACCTGATGCGCGTGGGCCTGGCGTTGATGTTTTTGCTGGTCACGAGCCCGGAGAATTTGTGGATCGCGTATCTCGCGACCGTTCTTTTATCGACTACGGGCGCATTTTTCGAAGGAGCAAAGAACGCCGCGACACCGAATTTGACCGGGAAGGAAGGTTTGCTGGCCGGAACGGCTTTGATGTTCTCGTCGCGGTTTTTGCTGATGGCTATCGGATCGGCGTTAGGCGGCTGGGCGGCGGCGGTGTTTGGCTATCAAGCGGCGTTTTTGATCAATGCCGTGTCGTTTCTCGTCTCGGCGTACACCGTCTGGCTGATCCCGGAAGAGGCTACACGCGATAAAGACACCGGCGAGCGAATGGCGGATAAATCCCTGCGGCCGTCGTTCATTACCGAGCTGCGCGAAGGCCTTCGCTACACGGTGCAGAATCATTTTGCGCTGACGATCCTGCTGATGAACATCATTTGGGCGACCGGCGGCGGAGCGATAAATGTAGTTTTCGAACGGGTCGGCGGCGTTTACTTTGCCCGCGAGGAAAATTGGAACCCGGACATGGCGGTCGGGATGCTGTGGTTTGCGACCGGGCTGGGGCTGGCGTTCGGAATGCTGATCGCGCATCGCACCGAAATTTATCTCGACCGGTACAAGCGGCATTCGTTCTTCATCGGATGGACGCTGCTCATTCACGGCGTGCTTTTTGCCGTTGCCGGGCTGATGCCGTCGTTGTGGCTGTTCGCGCTGTTCGCATTTATTTCGCGGGCGATCGTCGGTGTCGAATACGCGATCCAGGAAACGCTGTTTCAGCGAAGTTTGCCGGATTATATCCGCGGCCGTATTTCGACGCTCGATCGCGGCGCGGAAATTATGATCTTCGGGATGTCGAGTTATTTTGCCGCCGAGGCAATGTTTTACATCACACCGCAGACACTGACAATAATTTCGGGAATATTGTCGGCAAGTTCGGGGCTGGTGTGGTTTATCCGGCAGGGAACGACGAATGAAAAGTTAGCGGTGAGCATTGAGCAGTGATCAGATTTTTATGCGGAAGCGCTTGCTAGCAAGGGCGGAACACTCAAAGTTGAATATACCGCCCTTGCTAACGCGCGGGCTTCCGCATCTCAATTACGCAGTAATTATCACTGCCTTCATTCCGGTCAGCTCGGAAAAATCTTTGGTGTAAATGGCTTCGACGCGGTTGATGTTTCCGACTACTTCGACGATGTCCTGGGTCGAGACGAAGCCACCTTCGACGTGGGCGATCACCCATTTTTTGATGTGCGATGCCGTGTGCAGCGTTTCTTCGAGAAGCTTTAAATACTGCGATTTCGTTTCGACCGGTGATCCGAGTTTGCCGTGACGCGATGCTTCGAATTCGCTCCAGAAATCGTTACCGCCGCGTAGCCATTCCTCACGCCAGACCGCCGGGTCAGGGTGGCCTATGCGGGCAGATCCATTCGTCGCGGGCAGCCGGAGAAACATCAGGTCGGTGTGGCTTTCGGCAATAAAATCGTTGGCGTTTTTGTTCTGACAGGTGTTGTTCTGGCCGTTGTTGACCGGTTCGGGAAGTGCGTTCCAAAGGCGGCGGTAAACGTTCGAGAGCGGCTGCCGCAAATCGCGTGTCTGCTCGGTAAACGAGAGCACATAATCGCCGACCGACATCGCCAGGCTCGCGGCCATCGCGTAGCCGAACGGAGACTGCAAACGGTCGAGATTCTGCTTGATATTATCGAACCACCACGAATCCGTTTCGCTGAACCACGTCCGCAGAGCCGGATTGTGAAGCTTATTACGCGGGACATAAACGTCTTCGAGAACGGCGTTTACCTGATCGTCGGACAGCTTCTCGCCGTTATTCTGGATCGTCGCAAGGGCTTTTGTCCACGCCGATTGCAGCGGATCGTTCGCCATCACACGGACGTCGCCGCGTTTTAGATAATTGCCGAGCGCCGGATTGCTGGTAAATGGAAGCGCGATCGATTTGAATTCGAAACGGCGAAGGATGTTCAGTTCGAATGCGAGCCAGCTTTTCGGTGTTGTGATGGACGGGTTGATCATAAATTCGAAGGAACGCGGACATCCTTGTCCGCGTTCCGCTAAGCGTCCAAAAACGCTTTTACTACTTTCGGGTCAAATTCGAGCCCGGCCCATTCGGCGAGGTGCTGCCTTGCTTCCGCGTCCGACATCGCCTTTCGCCGCGGACGGTCGTCGGTCAATGCAGCGTATGAATCGGCGACACGCAAAATCCGGGCGGCAAGCGGAATCTGTTCGCCTTCGAGGGCGTCGGGATAACCGCCGCCGTTCCACCATTCCTGATGCCAGCGAATTAGCAGCTGCACGCCCCGGGAAAGGCCGCGTTTAGCAGCTTCGCGTTCGCCGATCACGGGATGGCGGTGCAAGTCGATGCGTTCGAGTTCAGTCAGGTTTCGGTTTTCCTTGATGTAATCGCGGTTCATCACGAGTTCGCCAAGGTCGTGAACTAGCGCCGCCTGCTGCATAAAAAAACGGTCATGTGCAGAAAGATTGAAGCTCTTGCCGATAGTGTCCGCGATCTCGGCGATGCGAAGGCCGTGAGCATGCGTATAGCCCTCGAATTCATCCATCCGGGCCGATAATTCGAGCAGCTTTTCATCGAAATTAGATTGTTTTACGGCGAAGTTTTGCACTTTGACGAGTATAGCAAGGGAGTAGTCAGTTGTCAGTTGTCAGTTGTCAGTTGTCAGTTGTCAGAAAATAGCGTATTCCCATTGGTTGTCAACGATTGAGAAGCTAAGTGCTCCTGACGAAGATCTTATTCTTAAAACTGACAACCGACGACTGACAACTGACAACTGCTTACGATTGCAGGCTGCGCAGAAGAGCGTTCGCTTCCTGGTTGTCAGGTGCGAGCTGGAGGAAACGATTTAGCTCGCCTTCAGCGCGTTTTGCCATCTTTCTGTCGATGAAAAAATGAACGAGCATCATACGAATCTTCGCGTTTTTAGGATCGAGCCGGACGGCTTCCTGCATTTCGGATTCCGCCTTATGCTGAAATTTTTCAAGAAATGAAAGTGCATGGCCGTAATAGGAATGAAACACTGCATTTTGCGGGCTCGTATGAACTGCACGGGCGAACTGAGTGGCCGCCGGCCCGTACTCTTCGTCCATAATATGGTTTAAACCGGCCTCAAAACTCTCGGCACCGCTTTCGGAAATTAATTCTTCGCTGGCCGCCATTTCCGGTATGCCCTCTGCACGGCGTTTTTCGCGGGCTTCCAGCTGCTTGCGTATTTTGTAGTCGTAATTCTCCCTCGGTTCGGAAGATTTTAGTGTGTCGTAAGCTTGGGCAAGACTCGTAAATGCAACCTGTACGCGGCGCAAAAGCGAGCCGGTTTCGCGGTGATAGCGATCCGGGTGAAAGAGTTTAGCCATCATCAGATATGCGGCTTTGATCTCGGCTGCCGAGGCTGTTTTAGCCGTACCCATTATGTCGTAATGCGTTTCGGCGCCTTCGACGCGTTCCAAATATTCTTCCAAACTGATCTCGGCAATTGCTTCTTTCGGAGCTTCTTCGGCGGCATCGGCCTTAACGCTTTTAACTTCTCCGTTACTCTGGATTGCAGAGGGTTTCGGCTGCGATTTAACCGGCGATATTTTGGCGGTTTTTATATGCTCGAGTTTGGCCGGCGAAAAAGCGGTATTCCAATTCTCCCGCTTTAGAAATCCGCCGAGCCAAAGTACGTACAACGCTTGAAACATCTCGGATTCAGGAAATGCACATAGCATTTTCAGCCTGCCGATAGTCATTTCCCGATGGCCAAATAGGGCCAGGACTTCGGATTCGCGATTTTCGAATTGAAAGTTCGGAATGCGGAAGTTAGCGGTGAAAGCCTCATCGACGCTTTTGAAACGCTCGAATATCATTTTCGGCGGTATGCAGCGGGCATAATCGATCAGCACGTTGCGAACACCGGCATCATAGATCAAATCATCTCGCAGCCGGGCGAGCGGGCTGAAAACCCATTCCGCCTCGGGCCACATCAGGGCATCGATAATTATCTGCTTTATCTGCGAAACGACGGCAGTGTTAATATCTTCTTTCGTTAGAGAGTTGTTCTGTATCAAATGGGCGGAAAACTCCGCGTCATTAACAAAATTCGGAAAGCGGACAAGCATTTTTTGATCTATTTTTCCAGAAGCAAAAAGTATCGAAAAAAGCCGGAAGGCACGTGCATTCGAAACTGCATAAACAACCTCGCCCTCGCGAATATATACGATAGTCTTTTTATCGCCGTTCGTAAGGCGCAGCGAACCGCTCAATTTTGCCTGTCCGATCTCGGCTAGAATTTCGGCGGAAAAATGATTACTTAAATTACCTGTTAGATCGACTGTATTTTGCGGGGTCATTTACGGATCGGGAATAGAATGGAATTAAAAACCGGCCATGCTTATGATAACAAATAGTGAACACGGATGTTAAGAAAAATTTTCATTCGCTTATTTCACATTTACTATGCTTCATACATTCATTCTTGCCGGAAATACGGTCCGCCTATGGCAAAACGCCGGGGAAAGCTACGAGCACGTTTTGATGAAGGCACTTGGCTACACAATGTTTATCGGAGATTATCCGAATTTGCAGATTGAAACGAAAATAGGAATGCGGTACAAACCGGATCTTATCGCGGCGGATGAAAGTTCCGTTGATTTTTGGGGTGAATGTGGAATCAATTCGATACGCAAAACCTTGTGGATAATGAAACATACCGAAACCAAAAAGCTCGTGCTGTTTAAGATCGGCCGGAATGTGGATTCGTTGATTAAAAAACTACGCGAAGAAGTACCGCTAAAATATAGGCCGGAAACGCGGTTGAGTTTGGTTAATTTCGTTCCCGGCATCATAGATTTGACAGCTACAAAACAAATTGCGACAGTTTCAGAGGATTGGTTTACCAGCATCGTGATCTAGTGCAATCAGATGAAAGATAAAATAGAGATTCGAGAATGCGAAAGATTGGAAGAACTCGCGGCATGCGTCGATTTGCAGCGAGAGGTTTTCGCGTTGCCGGAAATCGAGATTTCACCCGTGCGGCATTTTGTCGTCACGAAGAACGCGGGCGGTTTTACCCTCGGCGCATATTCGGGCGAAAAATTGATTGGTTTCGTACTCAGCGTTCCCGCCGTTCTCCGGGGCGATCGGGCTTTTTATTCACATATGACGGCGGTTAACACGGATTTTCAAGGGTCGGGAATCGGTGGAATGCTCAAATGGGCGCAGCGGGAAAGGGCATTGAGCGAAGGCGTTAAATACATAAAGTGGACGTTCGAGCCGTGGAAGGCTCGAAACGCTTATTTTAATCTGGAAAAACTCGGAGCGGCCGTAGTCGAATACCAGCCGAATTTTTATGGTATCGATTATT
>JANMSP010000305.1:0-6548 GCA_031389475.1 Pyrinomonadaceae bacterium | reverse complement strand
AGCCGGAGAATTTCCAAAATCGACCAGACCTTCGAGCTTTTCCGAAGTAATACTTTATCGACCGGCACTATCTCATCCGCAACTCCACTGAGTTTTATAACTTCCGCCGGAATTTTGCCTGCCATTACTGTAATTTTGGCGTCGGGAAACTTTCGCTTAAGCGCGTTTAATGCCGGCAGGCTCAGGACGACGTCGCCAAGCTGGCCAAAATCAATTACGAGTATATTTTTAAAGTTAAGGTCCGCGTGTGCCAAATCCAGTTCCTAAAAATTATTTAATACGCATCCGGTGCAGGTTTTTCCATCCAGCGTTCGGGAAATTTCAACGCGTGAAAGCCGTATTTTTCGTACAGTTTATGAGCGTCCCGAGTGGCTAAGACCCATCGCCGCAATCCCTGCAAATCGGGATGCGAAATGATTGTTTCCATCAGCCATTTGCTCAATCCCAGGCCGCGGAATTGCTTTAACACGAACACATCGCCGAGATATGCAAAGGTCGCAAAATCAGTTACGACACGGGCGAATCCGACCTGCTCGCTGCCGTGATATAAGCCGAAACAAACCGAATTTTCTATCGCTCGCCGGGTCTGCTCAACTTTCCGCCCTTGTGCCCAATACGAATCTTCCTCGAGAAATTTTTGAATAACGTCAGATTTCAGCCGCTCTTTATCGGTGTCGATAGCATATTCGCCATTTTTCCATTCCATAAAATTATTTTGGGCTTCGGATACCACCCAAAAACATTTCGGCCTCTTTATTAGATCTTAATATAAGAATATTTTTCGTCGCGGCAAAATGTTCTAATAGCTTTTTGACCGTCGGTTTGGATTTTTTTGGGTAATTCCACACCCAATTCAAAAATTTCCAATCTAACCGTTCCGCGCAACCCTCGGTCATATCGGGACGGCTTTTGTTTCTATAAACAAACCATCGTTTCAATACCCGCCAGATACAGACCAATCGCGGCGTATCGAGGAAAATTATCGTGTCGCACGCCTGCATCCGCATTTCGCGAGTTCCGCCAAAATTGCCGTCCATTATCCAGGATTCCGCCTGAAGAGCTTCTTCTACAACTCCGCTCCACACGTCTTCCTTCGTTTCGATCCATCCAGGATTCCAAAACAGCCGATCGAGATGAATTACCTCGATCCCCGTGGCTGCGCCCAAACGTCGCGAAAAGGTAGATTTACCCGCTCCTCCCGATCCGATGACTATGATCTTTTTCATGGCTCGGAGAACACTGCCAAGGCTTACCGGCACAGTAACTATTTAAGCTGATAAAATGCTTTTCGGCCCGGATAACGCGACGATTCGCCTAAGTCTTCCTCTATTCTCAGCAACTGATTATATTTTGCAATTCGGTCGGAGCGGCACAGGCTTCCGGTTTTGATCTGCCCGGCGTTGGTCGCAACGGCGAGGTCGGCGATGAAAGTGTCTTCGGTTTCGCCGGAGCGGTGAGATATGATGGCAGTCATTTTGTTCGTTTTGGCGAGCTCGATAGCGTCGAGCGTTTCGGTCAATGTACCGATCTGGTTGACCTTAATAAGAATAGAGTTCGCTGCCTCTTCATCGATTCCCCGCTGCAGAAAGCGAACATTAGTAACGAATAGATCGTCGCCGACGAGCTGCACATTATCGCCGACCGATTTATTCAGGGATTTCCAGCCTTCCCAATCGTTTTCGGCCATTCCGTCTTCGATGGAGATGATCGGATATTTGCTGCACCAATCCGTCCAGTATGCCGCCATTTCTTCGGACGAAAGTCTGCGGCCGTCGGATTTTTTGAAGACGTATTCGCCGTCTTTGTAAAATTCGCTGGCGGCCGGATCGAGCGCGAGCATTACGTTATCGCCTGCTTTGTAACCTGCTTTATCGATGGCTTCAAGGATCGTTTCGACAGCTTCTTCGTTCGATTTAAGGTTTGGTGCGAAACCGCCTTCGTCGCCGACGCCGGTCGAATAACCACGGGATTTCAGCACATTTTTCAGATTGTGAAAGATCTCGGCTCCCATCCGTAATGCCTCGGAAAAGCTCTTGGCTCCGACCGGCATGACCATGAATTCCTGAAAATCGACGTTGTTGTCCGCGTGGGCACCACCGTTGAGAATATTCATCATCGGCACCGGCAGCGTCCGAGCATTCGCTCCGCCGATATAGCGGTACAAAGGAATTTCGAGAGACGCGGCAGCCGCACGGGCATTTGCCAACGACACGGCAAGAATGGCGTTCGCTCCGAGATTGGATTTATTTGCCGTCCCGTCTAGCCCGAGCATTGTCTCGTCGACCAACGTCTGATCGAGACAATCTAGGCCCTCGACCGCATAGGCGATCTTGTCGTTGACGTTCTCAACCGCCTTCAAGACACCTCTGCCAAGATAGCGTAGATCGTCACCGTCACGCAGTTCAACCGCCTCATTCTCGCCGGTCGAAGCTCCGCTCGGAACCGCCGCCCGCCCGGTCGTGCCGTCTTCCAGGATCACTTCCGCTTCAATCGTCGGATTTCCTCGCGAATCCATTATTTCGCGTGCCCAAACTTGTTCGATATGACTCATCATTTGTTAATAACTCCGGTGATTAAATTTCAGCTCTATTTTCCTGTCGGAACCGGGAGCGATAGCGACCGGATAAATAGTGAATAGTAAAAAGTTAAAAACTAAAAGTGAAAGCAAAGATTGCTTTCGTCTTTAACTTTTAGTTTTTAGTTTTTAACTTTCAAAGAACCCAGTCGCTATCGCTCCCGGTTCTGACCCGTTAAATCCCGCCGCTACCGCTCTCGGCACTTACTCATTTCTTCAGCTTTTTTCCATTCTCACCTGTAAAATACGCCGCTTGGCGACTTTTACGATCCTGAAAATATGCCCATTGTAAGGAACCGCATCGCCTTCGGACAACATAGTTCCCGCTTCGGCCATCAGGAAGCCGGCGACTGTCGTGTAGCCTTCCGAGATCGGAATATTCATGTCCATCCTGCGGTTAAGGTCACGTACGGCCAATCCGCCGTCGAGCAGGCAGCTTCCATCCGGCTGTTCGTCGATCTGTTCATTCACTTCCTCGTCGTGCTCGTCGGAGATTTCGCCCACGATCTCTTCGAGCAGGTCTTCAAGCGTGATTATTCCCTCAACGCCGCCGTGTTCATCAACGACAAAGCCGAAGTGAAACTTCTCTTTCTGCATCTGTCGCAAAACGTCTTCGAGCCGAGCGGTATCGACGACGTACATCGCCTTCTGCAGGATGCGTTCGAGCGTAAAAGTCTTTGGACGGAGCAAAAAGCTCAGCACGTCTTTGCTGTGAATGACGCCAGCCATGTCGTCCAGTGAGCCGCGATAAACCGGCAGACGCGAATAGCCGTGCTGACGAAAGGCCTTTACAACTTGTTCAAGACTGCTTGTTTCAGGCACCGCAACAATTTCGGTCCGCGGTATCATCGCTTCTTTTACAGTCGTTTCGGAGAATTCAAAGACCTTATCGATAAGCGTGCTTTCCTCTTTGTTTAAGTGGCCGCTCTGTTCCGAAACCCGGATCAGCTGCCGGATCTCATCTTCCGTGTAACTCGAGCCGTGCTCGCCTGACGGGTGCAGGCCAAAAATTCTGACAGTCCTCGTTCCGGCCCAATCGAGAAGGCGGATCGGATAATTAAATATCTTATAAAATATTTGAAGCGGAACGGCTATAGCGTACGATACTTTTTCAGAGAGTTCGAGTGCGGCCGTTTTAGGAGCAAGTTCACCGAAAACGATATGCAAAAAGGTAATAAAAGCGAATGAAATTATGAACGAAATAGTATGCAAAACCGGGCCGGAAGCCAGAAACGCCGCTCCGGTAATATTTCCGATTTGAATCAAAACCGGCTCGAGCACCGCCGCCACCGCGGGCTCGCCAACCCAACCTAATCCCAAAGACGAAAGCGTAATGCCAAGTTGAGTAGCGGAAATGTAGGCATTCAAATTATTCAGCATCGCCAGCAGGCGTAATGCCGCCGGATCACCTTCGGCGGCGGTCGCTTCAATTCGCGATTTGCGCACTGCTACCAGAGCAAACTCGCTGGCGACGAAAAAGCCGTTAGCAAGCACCAGAAAAATAACGAGAAATATGCTGAATGCTGACCAGAGAAAGGTCGGGGCTTCAACCGGCACTGAGGCATCGGCGAAGAGATAAAATGCGAGTAAACTTGCGGGACCGTCCATTTCGGAAAAAATTATCTTAATGCCGGATTCCTATGAACCCTGAATGCTGCTCCTTCTAATCAAGATTTCAAAGTGTTACGATGCTGAATTTGAAAGTATATCATAAGCTTCGTTTGCAATGTTTGCCGCGAAATTTCCGTGTGAATATTTAGAGTACATGCTCATCTTCCCGATTTTGCATGTCGATCATTTCCTGGATTATCATCTGACATGACCCGCAGCCGCGGCCCGCGTTGCAGATACTCCCGACCTCGTCTGCATCTTCCACGTTATTTTCTGAAATGACCTCGATGATTTTCTCTTCCGAAACGCCAAAGCAGGTGCAGATTAAAGCTTTCTCGCCTTGAAATTCTTCGAGCACGGAACTGCGATAATCCGCCAACGCATCTTTAAACGCCTCAATAACCGATTCGCCGCATTGCACCTTATTTAAAGGAAAGTCTTCCAGGCCGGGCTCAAACCATCCTTCAATTTCCTTGTGACGGTGAAGATCGGTTAATTTGATGCCAATCAATTTTTCCGTGATGACGTCCGCCGCCGCAACCATGTAGCCGCAGCCATTAGTTTGAAACTTTGCATTTTCGATGCGCTTCTCCAACGTATCAATATGCAGAGAAATACGAACAAAACTTCCACATGTAAAACTCGCTCCCGTTCCCACGGCGCTCGGATTTGCAATCGCTCCGGCATTTGCCGGCCGGTCAAACCTTTCGCTGATCTTTGGCGGATAGAATTTCATTTGCTATAAACTTGGCAAATCAATGTAGTGCGGCGACATTACGGTTATTTATTTCATCTTCCCAATTAAAGCATCGAGCGCGTTATCGTGTAAAATATTCTGAATGAAGTGCTTACTACTCATTTCCCTTGCTCTTTTACTTTCTGCCTCGTGCCGGCCGACAGCCGCTCCGGTCGCTGTCGGAAACAAGCCGATTTCGATCAACGACGTCCCGTTAAAAGACACTCAGTCGCGGCCGCTGAAACCGGTTCCGGAGATGAGTTGGACGGGTTTCGAAGGCAAGATCGAAAAGATCAAGGATTATCAGGGTAAAGTGATCGTACTCGATTTTTGGGCGACATACTGTGCGCCGTGTATCGAGGAAATTCCCCATTTAAAAGAGCTTCAAGCGAAATATGGCGCTGAGAATATCCAGGTAATCGGCCTCCACGTCGGCGGTGAGGAAGACCGCCCTAAAGTCCCCGAATTTGTAGAAAAGTTACAGATAACCTACCCGCTTGCCTACCCGGAAGACGTGTTGACATCCTATATTTTTGGCCAGGACACGGCAATTCCACAAACGGCGATCTTTAACCGCAGCGGAAGGCTGGTAAAAAAGATCGTGGGCTTCAATGACGAGATAAAAAAGGAATTGGACGCCGCCGTTGAAACCGCGATTAATGCAAGAAGCTGATATGAAGGATGATTCAAAGTTACAGCAGCGAGTGCAAACAGTTGAACAGGTTTCTGCCGGCGGCGTAGCGTTCCGTAAAATGAATGGGCGAATCGAGATAGCAATTATCCTCACCGTTCCGGAAAAGCGTTGGCAATTGCCGAAAGGAATGATCGACCCCGGCGAAACTGCCGAGCAGGCTGCAACCCGAGAAGTCCGCGAAGAAGCTGGTATCGCCACCGATCTGATCGCGGGTATTGAAAAAACCGAATATTGGTTCTTTGCGGAAAGAGAAGGAGTACGCACCCGCATTCATAAATTCGTCCACTGGTTTCTAATGCAATACACCGCCGGAAGTGTCGATGACCACGATCACGAAGTATACGAAGCCCGATGGGTGCCTATAGACGAGGCGTTGACCATGCTCGTATTCAAAAATGAGCGGGATGTCGTTAAAAAAGCGGACAAATTGATTATTGATTTATAGTTTTGCCAATATAGTATCCGACTATGCACAGCAAAATCTTTGGATTGGTCAGCGTTCATGTTATTATTCGAATGTTATGAACACGAAAGAAACCGGCAAAAATGGAAATCAAAATGGCACGCGAGATTATTCTCACCTGCCGCGTGCCCGTGACTTTAAACTGCCAAAAAAACTCTCGCCTGAATTAAAAGCTGCAATGAAAGCTACGCGTGAAGCGATGGAGGCTTTGCAGCGAGAAGAAGAAAAATATGGCAAAAAGCCCAATATTTGATACCTCCGTTTTTTCACCTTTCAAACAACAAATTGAACGCCAGATTTCTTCCGCCTTGTTTCCGTCTATAGTATTTTACGAACTTACTGCGACAAGTGTGGACGAAGGCACTCTCAAAAAGTATGAATCGTGGCGACATACTTTGAATAAGATTGATCGAGTTCTTACCCAACCGCTAATGATTGGTGGGAAACAGCCAAAGCTATCCGGCGCCTG
>JANMSP010000300.1:0-3312 GCA_031389475.1 Pyrinomonadaceae bacterium | reverse complement strand
GGATTCTCGCCGGGAGCATCGCGCTCGTCGGTTTCGGCGTCGATTCCGTGATCGAGGTTTCATCCGGAGCGATCATTCTCTGGCGGCTGATGTCCGGCGAACACCGCGAGGGGCTCGCATTGCGGCTCGTCGGCATAAGCTTTTTCGCTCTCGCCGCCTATGTCGCTTTCGAAGCGGTTCAGTCTCTATGGTTCCGCCAGATACCCGATGCAACTTATATCGGCATCGCCATCGCGGCCCTTTCACTTGTCGTGATGCCGCTGCTTGCACGTGCCAAGCGAAAGGTTGCCGCAGAGCTAAACAGCCGTGCAATGCAGGCGGATTCGCGCCAAACCGACATCTGCACGTATCTATCGGCAATCCTTCTTGCTGGGTTGGGACTGAACGCCGCATTCGGCTGGTGGTGGGCCGACCCGCTTGCCGGCCTTATCATGATCCCAATCATCACCCGTGAAGGCATCGGAGCCTTGCGGGGCGAAACCTGCTGCGACACCGATTCGTGCAGCTGAATCAACTAATTTTCGACGCAAATTTAATTGAATCTTGTTAGTGAATCCGTTTGCGGTCTCTATACCACGGGTACTTGAGACGCATGATGTTGGCCATAGTGCGCGTGGGATTGAGGATCATGCGGGCGAGGATGACCGTGTAGTAATTTTCGGTCCATTTTTCGATGCGTTCAATGGCGAAGCGGTCGAGAGCGTCTTCGGCAATGAGCATTACGGTACCGGCGGTCGGCGTGACGATGACGTCTTCCCAGGTTTGTTTGCCGGACAGGCCCACATTTCCGATCGACGCCTGGCTGAGCGGGCCAACCTCGAACTGCGTGCTCCATGCGGCGGACCAGGCCATAGCCTTCATTCGGCTTTTCCAGTAAGCTGCGGAAGGGCCGAATCGCTGCTTCATTCCCTTCGGGTCGTTTTGGATTTGGATAAAGCCCATGAACGATCCCTGCAGCGGGTGGGCGATGTAGTTCGTGAAGAAACGTCCGCCGTCATCCCAGCCTTTCAGCGATTTAACGGAACTCGCGTAATCCTTAAAAAACTTTCCCTTCAAAGCCGCGCGCGTCTTCGGCTGTGTCAGCGCGTATCCGTGCTGGATCGACAAGAACAAAAGCGACTGCTTGATCGCCGATCCCCAGCGAAAGCTGTCATCCACCTGCGGCAAAGCGTCATCGTCTTTTTGTTCTAGCGGATCAGCTATTATTACATCCCGCTTATATGAATCATTCGGTCTTTTCTCCGATGAAAAGAAGCGCCGCGTACTGATAGTATCGAGATCGCTGCGCTCAAAGCTCTGCTTCGAATCGCGCGGTTCCGCATCAAAATGCTTTGAATCCGCAATTATTTTTTTGGAAAATTCCACTAAAGAGCGGCCGCCGTCATTTGCTGTTTTTTCGACGTTTATTTCATCTGGTGATTCTGCTTGGAGTTCAATGGATCGCTTCGTAAAAACGCTATTTTGTGCCGGAACGGTATTCGTCAAAAAAACCAGTACAAAAATTGCCGTAATCAACCTCAGCAAAAAGGCCGGATTTGAACAGCGGGAATAAAATTTCATATCCTTTTTTTGGGAGAGAGTCTTAAGGACTGAGATTAACACTATATCCCATATTTATTTGTAGTGTTGCGGACGGAATATCAGCGATTTTACAGACGAGGCTGCATCGGACTGGGGGAAAGATGCACTGATGGCTGAGAATTAAAAAAGGTGAGCCTTTTCTAAACTCGACAAATTATCGATATTTTAAGTTTTGAGTAGGAGCCGAAAGCGTAAAACTCCGAGCTGTAATTCGCTTTTTTACTCTTGAACCCTAAACTCTGAGTGTATCTTACTGCACTCCGGCCGGGAGCAGCGAACCACGCGGGTCTGAGGCGTAGGCATAGCCATCCTCGATCTTTCCGATGATACCGTGAAAATTTATCTCGGCACCTGACACCACGACGACCACGTCGCCGGGGCTATTGAGTTTTTCATCAACAGGGAATTTAATAATCGTCGCGTTGCCGTTTTCATGGGCTACGGCTTCGTATTCGAATGTGTCGGCGTCAAAGCTTAGGGTCTGACAAAATGCTACTTCCATAATATCTCCTGTTGAAATTTAACCACATGGATGGGGAAAACAAAAATAGACGCATTTCGGTACACAAAATCGTTTGAGGTCTTCTTTTGAACTTTCTGTGCTTTCTTGCGGCTGTAAATTCTTACTTCGCCCTTACTAACGTGCAGGCTTCTGCAACCGGAAGTCCAAAGAGATGGCGTCGTGGTCGGATAACGGCACACCGTCCGAATTTACCAGATCGCCAATAGTTTTCGGCTCTGTTCCAGGTGCAAGGTTGATTCCCTTGCCCGCAAACCAATCAAGTCTGCCCGAAACTCTTCCGCCGACACGGTTTGCAGCCCAGAATATAAATGGGAAACACCATTCGGGAACCCAATCGCGAAGATTTGTATTTTTTTCGATGCTGGCGACGTCATAATGAATCGTTCCGGCGCCCCATTCGTTGAACCTTTTATAGTCGTAACCGCGATTTTCCAGTTCGCCGAAAAGTTTTCGTTCGAAATATCTGTCCGGATGAGGATAATGGTTCTTCACGACATTTTTTACGCCCATCATTACACGTCGCCAATAGCCCAGAATCGCCCGCAGAGCACTCTGGGCGTTAAATGTGGTCGTGTTCCAGTCGCCACCGATTATTACCGGCAGCGGCGGCAATGTGTCGAGGTGATCGAGAATGATCTTCATCTGCAAATACCTGTGAGCACGCGAACAATGAGCGTCGAGGTGCACGGTAACGGCCCGGAAAGTTCCCCCCGGATGTTCGATGTCCGCAATTAATGCCCGCAAATAACCGAGCCGTTTTTCCTTGCCCCACATCTTATCTTTCCCATTGGGCAACGGAACGGCGTGGGCATTTTTAATCGGATATTTAGAGAACGTCGCTAAACCGTGAATTGATTTCGTATTTTCTCCAGCCATCTCCGATTCGACGCCGCTTCCCTTTTGCAACGCAATGTAGACCGGAGCAAACGCGTAATTTAGTTTGAATTTTGTTGCGATTTCCTGCGCAACGAATCGATTCCCACTGCGGGCCATTCCGTAATCCAGTTCGGTAAGCAAAAGCAAATCCTTATCTTTCAGATCTTTCTGATTTGTTAGCGCATTAATAATTCCTTCGAAAATACAGCCGCGTTCTATATTCCAAGCGAGAGCAGTGATTCTGTCAGCGGGCAGATTCTTATCAGAACCGGGAGCGGTAGCGACTGGGACTTTACCGTCGGCAAGCAAAACCCCAGTCGCTACCGCTCCCG
>JANMSP010000288.1:0-5476 GCA_031389475.1 Pyrinomonadaceae bacterium | reverse complement strand
GCTTCGGAGCACGGAAACACTTTTGGTGAAATCCGGGAGCTGATCGAAAGCGGGTATCTGCCGCCGGACGTAACGTCCTCGGAATCAACGGGTTATGTGTATGCCGTGACACTCACCGATAAAAAAACAAAATATTTTGCGAACGCGACTCCGGCTGTATACGGCAAGAGCGGCAAACTTTCCTACCTGGTCGTTTTAAACGAAAAATCCTCGCCGATACTGACGAGCAAGGACAATAGCGGCCAACCGATGACGAAATGAACACACGGTAAATTCTAAAGGCTGCTTATTTGCAGTCTTGGCGGCCATGATGTTATGTGAAGTTGCAGTATTCCAAAGTGTTGAGATAAAACCCGATGATACGAGAAATAGTTTCAAAACTCAGCAGCCTTTTCGCCGAGCGTTCCCACGCAACACGACGGAAATTCGAAGCACCAATAAAGATCTGGTTTGACCTGAAGCCCGGTGTATTTCATGCCAACTCGTCCGCAAAGGGCAGCTTTATGACCGGCGAAACGATCGACCTGAGCGGCAGCGGGATCGGATTCATGGTTTCCGCGATCCGGATCAAGGAAAATTATCTGGTCGGGCAGGACCGGGAATTGAACGTCGAGCTCGATCTCCCGGGCGGAAAAGTGCTGATGAAGGTGATCGGGCGAAGATATGAAAAGGTCGGGATGCATATTTCGACTGAGAAATACGCCATCGGAGCCGAGATCGTCGATATGAGAAAAGAGGACAGGGCGGCGTACGATCATTTTCTGCTTCACAGCGGCAATCTAAAAAAGGCAGTTGCGGGAAGCCTCGAATTAGAAGCCGATTAAGACAAAGCTAAATCAGTTAGTTCACGGAGCTGTCTGAAAGCGGTGAAGCCGCAAAAAGAAAGTAGCCAGACGTGAAACGTCTGGACCTTGAAAGGTAGAACCCGCCCAGAAGGAGCGAAAGGTTTGGTCCTTTCGCTCCTTCAGGGCGGGTTTTGTTTTGACACGTTTTCCAGACGTGTTACGTCGGGCTATTTTCTAATCGCACCTTCGGTGCAAAGTCTGACTTTCCGGTCGGACACCTTTTGATTTTGGAGACTTTTATGGCTTAATTTTCGTGATGAAAGAAAAAGTAGGGATCGGAATAATCGGAACGGGTTTTGCGCGGAAAGTGCAAATTCCGGCTTTTTTGGCGTGTGAAAGTGCGAAGATCGTTTCGGTGGCGAGCGGAAGTGCTGAGAATGCTAAAGCGACTGCTGAAGAATTCGGCATCAGCCATTTTACCGCTGACTGGCACGAGACGGTTTCACGCAGCGATGTCGATCTGGTCTGCATCACCACGCCGCCGAATCTGCATCTTGAAATGACGAAGTTTGCTCTAGAAAGCGGCAAAAATGTGCTATGCGAAAAGCCGATGGCGATGAATGTTGCGCAAGCGGAAGAAATGACGGCGATGGCGCGCAGCAAAGGCATTCTGACATTGATCGATCACGAGCTGCGTTTTCAGCCGGGCCGACAAAAGGCTTATGCGATGCTTCGGGATGGTGAGATCGGAAAGATCAGGCATGCTAAATATCATTTCCGGGCACCGCATCGGGGTGATGCGAATCTGCCGTGGAACTGGTGGTCGGACATTGAGCAGGGCGGCGGCGCTTTGGGTGCGGTGAATTCGCATATAATCGATTCATTCAGGTGGTTTTTAGGGACGGAAATCTCAAGCGTGTTCTGCCAATTGCAGTCTCATGTAAAGAAACGCCCATTGCCTAATGGCAGCTTTCGCGATGTGACGACTGACGATGAAGCGAATATGATCCTGCGATTTGCTGACGGCGAATTGACCGAAGACGCGACCGGCATCGTTTCCGTTTCGATGACCGAGCAGCCGGATTATAAAAATTACATAGAGTTTTTCGGTACGGATGGGGCGATTCGGGTAGAATATCGCGGCGATGTTTATATCGCGAAAACCGGAGTGGAGGAATGGCGCGAAGTTAAAGTCGAGCTGGGCAAACCGATTCCTGGCGTTGCGGATACGGGATTCTCACGAGGGTTTATGGATTTTGCGCCGAAAATCGTCAAAGCGTTGCTTTCTGGTAAAACGGAGATCGAACACGCGGCGACGTTTGAGGACGGGTTGAAGGTACAGCGAGTATTGGACGCGGCGAGGGTGTCTAACGCCACTGGAATCGTCGTGAAAATCTAAAAATTAGGTTTTGTCAGCTCTTTGGGCTCCGCCCATCTATTTGCGGAGAAGCTGTGCTTCTCCGTAGTTTGCAAAAGAAGAATGCGGCTATGCCGCCGCTCTCGAATGCTATTGAAACGGCGGCACAGCCGCAAGATAATTTTCAAAACTAACCGGAAAAGCAGAGCTTTTCCTCAAATAGACGGGCATAGCCCGAAGACTCCGCTAAAATATCTCACTTCATATACTTATCAAGAAAATCGGCGACGAGCGGGTAGAGGTCAAGCCGGTTTTTTAGTTTTGAGATGCCGTGGCCTTCGTCGTCGTAGAGTTTGTATTCGACGACGGCGTTGCGGTCTTTTAATGCTTTGACGACCTGTTCGGCTTCAGTATAGGGAACTCGCGGGTCATTTTTGCCGTGTATGACGAACAGCGGTGTTTTAATTTTATCGATCTTTCTGATCGGCGAAATCGCACGCAAGAAATCGATATTTTTATCGAGCATTCCGTATTCGACCTCGCGCTGGCGGCGGCGGTAGCCCGATGTGTTTTGCAGGAATGTTTCCCAGTTGACGATGCCGACCGTATTGACCGCAGCCGCCCAAAGATCGGGATAAAGGGTGATCGCCGCCATCGTCATATATCCGCCGTAGCTTCCGCCCATCACGGCAATGCGTTTAGGGTCTGCACCGCCGTTTTTTACCAGCCACTCGTGAGCGGCGGCGAGGTCTTTGACGGAATCTTCTCGTTTTTCAACGTCATCGAGATGCGAATAGGCCTTGCCGTAACCGGTCGAGCCGCGAACATTCGGGTCGAGCACAGCGTAGCCGCGCGATAAATAATATTGAAACAGCGGATTAAAACCCGGCCGCGACTGGCCTTCTGGGCCACCGTGGACGGAGACAATAACCGGATATGGAGGACCTACATATTTTGTAAGAAGCCCACCCGTAGGGCCGCTAATAGCGGTTTTCGTATTCACTGCATTTTGTTCGGCTGGCGAACGACAGTCCTTTTCCTTCGATTCACCATCAAATGAATATTGCCGTCGTCTGAGAGATGTTCGGGGCTTGTAGTACCAAGCCGGAATCTCCCGTCCGTCGAAGGTCTTAAATTTAACAAGCTCCGGCTGAACGAAACTAAAACAGGAGATGCCGGCACGATCACTATCCGTTATCTGCGTAAGTCCGAATGTTTTTCGGTCGTAGATCCAGATATCGGAATTGTGTTTGGCCGAACTGAATGTAAACGCGATCTTGCTTTCATCTTTGGAAAGCGTCAGGCCGCCGACCACGCCTTTTCCGGGAAGCTGGAATTGCGACGGCCTGATAGCAATAGTTGAAATCAAAGGCTTGCCTCCGGTCTGCACGCCGCGCATGTAAAGGCTGGAATAGCCTTCGGCATTTACGGTGTACACGAAATTCCTTCCATTAGGGTTTATTTCGATACCGCCGATGTCCCAATTGTTGACGTTATCAATTACCTTTACTTCGCGGTTCGCTTCGCTCCAATCGCCGCTGGCGTTGTTTTTCAGCCGCATTTGGGTGAGGTTGTAAAAATCGCGGCCGTGATCGCTGGCGTAGATCAATCCGTCCTCAAGAAAATGAACGCTGCCGAATTGCGATGCGTCGGTGTGTGGCGTGAGAAGCGTTTCCTGCTTCGTTTTCGCATCGACCAAATACAGATTGTTGTCCAGACTTTTTTCGATGCCGTCGCGTGAAACTATGAATTTAGATCCGTCGTTATTGACCGCAGCTAGATCGTTGTTGCCGTCCTGCTGATAGATCAATTCTTCTTTGCCGGTCGCGATCTCCATCGAATAGATGTCGAAGAATGTGCGGTTTCGTTTGTTTGAGGCGTAATATATCTTCGTGCCGTTGGCGGAGATCTCGGCGAAATTATGGCGGACCTTAGCCTGGCCCGTCAGATCTTTGGTGCCCGATCCGTCCGTCTTCATCCAGAAAAACTGCGTGTTTTCATCGCCGCCGATCGCCTTGCCGTAAATAATGCCGCCGCCGTCCGGCAGCCATTTTACAAAGCTGATGTTGTCGTCGTAATTCGTAAGCTGTTTCGGATTTACGCCCGGCAAATCCAAAACCCAAACTTGATTGGTGCCGGTGACATTCGTCAGATAAGCCATCCGCTTGCCGTCCGGTGAAAACGACGGCGAACCGGCGGAACGAATATTCAGATACTGCTGAATCGTATAGTTCTGAGCCATGCCAGAAACAGCAAAGGCCAATAAAACGAAAAGAGCGAAAATGCTTTTCTTCATAATTCTCCGAAACAAAAAATGGATAATGAAACTTTCGCCCCATTATCCACTATTACTTGATCAAATTTCAATTGTTGGCAGTCAACCCCACATATTAGGCGGCTCAACCTCTTCGCTGGCGTACGAACGCAGCAATCCGCATTGTTCGCAACGGTAAGATTCTACCGAACGGCATTCTCTTCCATCGGTTTTCACACCCGTCCAGAACGACTTCTCAGGACGCCCCTTCACCCAACGCGGCACCAGCCTGCCGCCGTAGGTCATATCGAGAATAAATCCCTCAACCATAAATCCATTGCAGTCCGGGCACATTTTTGCCGTATCCGACATTATTATCCCTTTAAATCGATCTTTTCGTTTTCGCCGTAACTCGCTTGCTGACCTGTCGCCAATGATTTGACAAAGCCAAAAATTTCTACCAGTTTGCTTGACGGAGCATCCCAATATTCGGCCTGTTCAACGGAAACTTTTAGTAAGCATAAATGCGGATCGTCCAAACCTTCCGGAAACCAGGCTTTCAGGATAGGGCTCCACAACTCTTCGATCTTGGCACGGTCAATCGATATTTCCGCCCGGCCCGAAACCGAAACATAAGTGTTATCGTCCGGCTTGGAATAGGCGACATTTACGCGATTGTCTTTCTCTATCTCTTCGACCTTATGAGTATTGTCGCTCGTAAAAAACCATAGCTCACCCTCAACATCGAATTCCTGTGTAGACATCGGCCTGCTTCGCAAATAGCCGCCATCCATCGTCGTCAGCATACAAAAATCAATATCTTCGGTCAGTTCCTTTAATTTTTTGATCGATTCTTCCCGTGTGTTTTGCATATCTCACCATTCCTTGTGTTAGAAATTTTGTCCGATAATCAGACAGTCACGGTAAGACGTGCAAGATTCATTCCTGTTCGCAAAGCCGGCTAGGTCAGTACCGGGAGCGATAGTGACTGGGCTCTTTTACCGTTAGCGATTAGAACCCCGGTCGCTACCGCTCTCGGTACTGACAAGAGAAGAACCCGGTCGCTATCGCTCACGGTAC
>JANMSP010000244.1:0-4116 GCA_031389475.1 Pyrinomonadaceae bacterium | reverse complement strand
TGGATAGTTTTCATCCTCGACTTCGCGCCAATCATGACCACGCTTTATTCTCATGGCTCGTCCGCAACGGTGCAACTCCCGACTGCCTCGATGAATTGCTGAACGATCCTATAAAGCTCGACGTGCTCGGCCTTAATTTTTACCCGCAGTGGTCGACAAAGCTGCTCTATATCGATAAAAAAGGAAAATTAGCTTTTAGTGAAACCGAACCGGAAGGCAACGGCTTCAAAGAATTAATACGTCAATACCACGACCGCTACCAGGTGCCGATAATGATCACCGAAACGAGCGCAGTCGGCAGCGACGAGATCAGAGAGCGATGGCTCGATTCGTCAGTTTCGATGATAAAAGATATTCGAGCCGAAGGCGTTCCGGTGATTGGCTATACATGGTTTCCGATGTTTACGATGATCGATTGGCGATACCGTTTTTCGCACGAACCGCTCGATCATTTCTATCTCGAGCTTGGGCTTTACAATCTGAATCGTGAAAAAACGGGTAAGCGCTGGCTGGAAACTCCGCTTGTGGAAAAAATGCGCGGTTACATATCCGATACGGCAAAATCGGTCGGCAAGGTCGGCGTTCCCGGCAAAGCTATTTCCGAAGCTCCGTCCGCGGCCTGAAAAATATAGATCGAAGGCTCGAAGCCGAATGTTTTTGCATATTCGCGCGTGATGGTCTCCTTAAAAGCTGCGAGCGATCCCGGCTGTAGCAGATTCACCGTGCATCCGCCGAAGCCGCCGCCCGTCATGCGTGCGCCGAAGATGCCTTCGCACTCCGCGGCGGTATCAACGAGCAGATCAAGTTCCGGGCTGCTCACCTCATAATCGTCGCGAAGCGAACGATGCGACTCAAACATCAGCCTCCCGGCCGCCGAAACATCACCTTTTTTAAATAACTCGGCCGCTTTGACCGTTCGCGCATTTTCCGAGATCACATGCCGACAGCGTTTGCGAATCGTCTCCGGCAATATTTCAGCGTATTTCGAATAATCGTCCGCACTAACGTCCCGGAGAGATTCTATACCTGAAAGACTTTTTGATAACATCTCCACGCCTTTTTCGCATTCTTCCCGCCGCTTGTTATACTCACTCGATGCAAGTTCATGTTTGACTTCGGAATCGCACACGGCAATTACAGCGTCATCGAATTCAAGCGGTATGAAATCAATTTCCAGCGAACGGCAATCCAGCAAAAGAGCATGGTTGGCTTTGCCGAATACTGACGTAAACTGGTCCATGATTCCGGAACGAATACCGACATATTCATGTTCAGCCCGCTGGGCCGCAAAAGCTAGGTCTTTTTTGTCATACTGGACATTATTCAGTGAGAGCAGGGCATATCCGATGGAAACTTCCAGCGCGGCAGATGACGACAGCCCGCCGCCGATCAGCACGGATGATGAAAAAACCATATCAGCCCCGTGTTTTAATTTGAAGCGTTTATGGAGGCTTCGTGCCGTACCTTCGACGTAATCTATCCAGCTGCCGTGCTTTATCGCGGGTGCGTTTAAATCGAACGTTGCGGATTCGCCTACATCAAGCGCGTGAACATTCACCCGCAGATCGGCCCGTGATCTCGCCGCGACAATCGCCTCGCGGTCGATAGCAAAAGGAAGGACAAATCCATCGTTGTAATCGGTATGCTCGCCTATCAGATTAACCCGGCCCGGAGCGCGGAATAACCGGAATTCGCCGCCGAATATACGCGCGAATTCTTTTACTACAAACTCATTCGTTGGCTCTGGTCGATTCATTTTATCTTCTTAATGGCGGAAGCCTGACCGTAAGGGAGGGCTTTCTTCGGCGCCGGGTAGAAGAAAGCCCTCCCTGACGGTCGGGCTTCTGCCAAAAAAAACCTTGCCCGCTGAAGCTCTTAAAAAAAATGCGATTCTAGGCGACTCCTTATACTACTTTATCAACCCGCGCAGCTCCGCCGCCTTTTCTTCTGGTAAAGTGTCGTTTATAAACATACCTGCACCCGCTTCGCTTCCTGCAAGATATTTCAACTTGGTTGCTGTACGCATCGGCGGATAAAACTCGATATGAAAATGATAATGATCGTAATTGTCGCCATCGGACGGCCGTTGATGGATAGCCATGATGTAAGGAAACGAGACGCTAAAAAGCCCATCAAACGCCACCAGGATCTGTTTCAGCATTTCCGCCAATCCGCGTTCTTCGCTGTCCGAGAAATCCGTAAGCGCCTGCATATGCCGCTTCGCAGTAATATGCGTTTCGTATGGATAGCGGGCGAAAAACGGGATATATGCAATGAACGACTCGTTTTGGGCAATTATCCTTTGCTCAAAACGCTTTTCTTCATCGACGATTCCGCAGATAAGGCAGTTTCCGGTCTTTTCCTTATGCAGCCTAGACGCTTCTAATTCAACCGCCACCGTTGGCGGAATAAACGGGTACGCGTAAATTTGACCGTGCGGATGATGAAGTGTCACGCCTACCGCTTCGCCCTTATTTTCGAAAATAAAAACATATTCCACGAAATCGAGAGCATCAAGTTCCCGGAAGCGGTCGCGCCAGACACGGACAAGATTGTGAATCCGTCCGACAGGTTCATCGGCTAGGGTCGTATAGTGATTCGGCGAGTACAAAACGACTTCGCAGACGCCTTTTGACAGTCTGACGGGATAGAGCTCAGATGCAGCTATCACCGGTTCTTCAGGATGGGTTTTTAAGCTCGGAAAGCGATTCTCGAACGCGACGATGTCATAATCCGATTCCGGGACTTCCGTCGGAAATCCGCCCGGCATTGTCGGGCATAGCGGGCAAAAACCTGCCGGAGGCAAAAAAGTCCGGTCCTGCCTCTGCGTGGCCGTCGCCGTCCATTCGCCGAGCAGCGGATTGTAGCGAAGTTCAGACATCTTGCTTTTCCGGGGTGGATTCATCGGCCGGCGCCGCGGTATCGTCCGAGGTTTCCGAATCGAAGGTGTAAAAAATCATATACCTTCCGTCCGGCATCAAAATGCGTCTGGTTTGCATCGGTTCTTTAGTTTCCGCCATTTTATCTAAAGTCGGAACCGGGAGCGATAGCGACTGGGTTCTTTTACCTCTAGCGGCTAAAACCCCGGTCGCTATCGCTTTCGGTACGGACCGTACCTACCGAGCAATGCTTGCGGACTGTTGAATGTCGTTTCGCAGCCACTTCCAAGCCGATTCGATGATTAACCGCAAATCCTGGAATTCCGGCTGCCAGCCAAGTTCTTTTTTTATCAAATCAGATGAGGCAATTAGGATCGCGGGATCGCCCGCGCGTCTTTCAGCGACCTCAAAAGGAATCTCAAGACCGGTAACGTCCGCGGCTGTGTCGATTACCTCTCGCACACTATAGCCCGCCCCGCCGCAGCCGAGATTGTAAACAGCACTCGTCTCACTAAGATTTTCGAGAGCTAAAATATGTGCTCTCGCCAAATCGACAACATGGATATAATCGCGTATACACGTGCCGTCGCGAGTTTGATAATCGTCACCGAAAATCGAAAGCTTCGGAATTTTCCCGAGTCCCGCCTGTAAAACAAGCGGAATCAGGTGGGTCTCGGGATCATGCCTTTCTCCCCGTTTATCCGTGGCTCCGGCGGCGTTAAAGTAACGAAGGCTTGTGTATTTTAAGTCGTATGCCTTGTCATACCACCGAAGCATATTTTCGAATATTAGCTTCGTTTCTCCGTAAGGATTTGTCGGATCGAGCCGGTCGGTTTCGACAATTGCTTGTTTTTGTCCATCCCCGTAAACCGCTGCGGTCGACGAAAACACGATGCGATTTACATCCGTTTCATGCATCGCATCCAAAAGGCTGATACCGGCCGCGACATTATTTTGATAATATTTCGAAGGATTCGAAACCGATTCGCCAACCAGCGAAGAAGCCGCCAGATGTATCACGGCCTCGATTCGGTTTTCACGGAATACCTGCTTTAAGAGCACCGAGTCACGCAGATCGCCTTCAACAAATGCCGCATCCGCCGACACCGCATCCCGATGCCCTTTTTCCAAATTGTCGAAAACGGTGACCGAATGCCCGTTCGAAACCAATTCATCAGTTACAACGCTGCCGATATAACCTGCGCCGCCCGCAACCAAGATTTGCATTTAAGAATCA
>JANMSP010000241.1:0-2710 GCA_031389475.1 Pyrinomonadaceae bacterium | reverse complement strand
CTGCACGCGGACAGTTGGGGCAGTGTTCCATTTCCGCGAATGCCGAATGTGTCGCTCGAACCGGCGAAGGAAAATGTTTCGGCCGACGACCTGATTGCCGGAGTAGAAAACGGAATAATGATCTATGGCCGCGGCAGTTATTCAATAGATCAGCAGCGTTACAACTTTCAGTTCGGCGGACAGACATTTTGGGAGATCAAGAACGGCAAGAAGGTTGGAATGCTGCGTGACGTAGCATATCAATCGCGAACTACGGATTTTTGGGGAGCGTGCGACGGCTTAGGCGGCCAATCGACGTATCTGATCCCGGGCTCGTTCAATGACGGCAAAGGTGAGCCGGGGCAGTCGAACGCGGTATCACACGGCTGTCCCGTCGCCCGGTTCAGAAACATAAATGTTCTAAATACGGCCGTTACGCCATCACAAACATAATCATCAATTGTTCCGAAATAACGATTTGAGGAAAATTCAATGCTACTAGATGAAAAAGAGACGAAGGCAATCACCGACAAGGTTCTTGCCATGGTTAAGGCAAACGATGCCTCGGTTAGCGTGAACAGCGATAAACTTTCGCATCTGCGTTTTGCTCATAATAATTTTCTCACGAGCGGGCAGCGAGTCAGCCGCGGGGCGAATGTCACGGTTTGGATAGACGGAAGGCGCGGCACTTCAAGTACCAGCGATCTCGACGACGCAAGTCTCCGTTCGATGGTCGATCAGGCCGAAAAGCTTGCACGCCTTGCACCGGTCGACCGTGAATACGTACCGACGCTTGGAAAGCAAACTTATAAGGCGGTAAATGGCTACATCGAAGCGACGGCGAATATGTCGCTAGCGGACCGGGCGGCCAGCATCGGCGGCATTCTTTCCGATTGTGAGAAAGCAAAAGTGATCGGAGCCGGTTTCCATTCCGCTCGTTCGCAGGCCAGCGGATCGTCCAGTAAGAATGGCAATTTCGAATTCGAGAGATCGACGAATGTCAGCCTCTCCGTCACCGCGCGAACCGCGGACGGGCAAAGTTCGGGATATTTTCTCCGCAGCCACCACGACATTGCTAAACTGGACACCAAACGCATTTCAAGAGAAGCAATTAACAAAGCTCAAAACGGACTGAATGCCCGTACCATCGAGCCGGGCGTTTATACCGTTATTCTGGAACCTCAAGCCGTAGCGGATCTGTTAGGAAATCTCGGATTTGGATTTAACGCCCGCAATGCCGAAGAAGGCCGCAGCGCTTACTCGGCTCCGGGCGGTAAAACCAGGCTCGGCGAAAAGATATTTGATGACCGAATCACGATCTACAGTGATCCGTGGAATCCGGAACTTCCCGGCTCGCAGTCGGCGCAAGGCGGCATTCCGGCCGAAAAGGTAACGCTAATCGAAAACGGCACCCTTAAAAATCTGATTTACAACCGGTTCTGGGCCAAAACCAAGGGAAAAGAAGCGACACCTGGACCTGTAAACACTATCTTCGCAGCCAGCGGTCCGACCGCAAGCGTCGACGAGATGATAAAATCGACGAAACGCGGCATTCTCGTCAGCCGATTTTGGTACATCCGCGGCACCGACCCGCGAACCGCAAGCCAGACCGGTTTGACCCGCGACGGCGTTTGGTTTGTCGAGAATGGAAAAATTCAGTATCCCGTTAAGAATTTCCGGTTCAATCAATCGGTCATTCAGATGCTCGCTCCCGGCAATGTAGAAATGATCGGAGTTTCCGAACGCGTCGGCGGCTCCGAGGGCGGCGGAAGCAGTGCATCGCTTTTACCCGCGTTGAAACTCAAAGCGTTCAACTTTACATCCCAATCCGAAGCGGTTTAGAGAAGGTGTTGTGTGATTTAATTTTCGGAGGAGGCGATCAGTGCGGCATCAACCATCCTTTTTGCGGTTTTCGGCAAATAAGCACAAGCATCTTTTGGCACTATGCTCTGCTGCAATTTTGTTCTTTTCCCACCCCGCCGAGGCGCAATCCGGACGGCGTCAGGTTAAAAGCGTTTCTTCACCTCCGGTGGCCGCTCCGTCCAAACCGGAGGCCAATCCGCAGATTATTCAACCGTCAGTTGCGATTTCGTCCATTGTAGTCGTCGGAGAAGTGGTCCACAACTACTCCTTTTATCGCTCCAGCTATCTTGGTTCGGCATTAGGCGAGTGCGTAAACTCATTAAAGAAAGGTATTCGCCCAACTAGGGAAATTGAGAAGGGCGGGCGGATGACCCTTACCGAGGCGAAGGAGCGGGCGAAACGAGAGACAGGCGCTCACGTGCTATGGCTTGCATTTAAAGTGGAGGATAATTCGATCGGTGAAATGTTCGTCTCTTACATCGATTATGCCGTACTGGTACCACAGTCGGCGAAGCTTTTAACTTCCGGGCGGATAGTTCCCGGCGAACAAAGCGTGCTTACACGCGGAGGCATTCTGACAATTCCATCAACTGCAAAACGATTGCCGGCTTTGTCTCAAATGAAAAACGGGGCTCGGGAAGTTGCTTATCGTTTGGGAAGAGGCGGGTGGCTTTAGATTGATGCGTGTCGCTAGGAATTATTTCTCACCAGCTATTTAATTGTGTACATAATGCATATTTTTCTGCCTTCTTTTGAAGCACTCACCGGTTTGCCCGAAATTATCGCCTACATCTTCGTTTTTATTTTTGGATGCATAGTTGGAAGCTTTTTAAACGTTGTTATTCATCGCGTTCCGAATGAAGAATCG
>JANMSP010000217.1:0-7962 GCA_031389475.1 Pyrinomonadaceae bacterium | reverse complement strand
ACTATTAGCGATGTACCAGTTACCTTCCGAAGGACGGAAAACCGAGAAATCAGCTTTGCCGTCACCATCGAAATCACCGGGAGCGACGATGTCATTCGCCAATCCCCAGCTAGTGATATTAAATCCGGCCTGCGACCGAAGCAAATACCAGTTGCCCTCTGATGGACGATAGACCGATAAATCGGATATTCCATCGCCGTCAAAGTCGGCCCGCGATTTCAACACGTTCGGACTAAAAGAGCAGGCATAAGTTCCAGCGACGCTAATGGTATCGACGTTCCACCCGGTAAAAGCGGTGTTGTCGTCCGAGCCGAACCTCCAGCGTAGCCGAACATTCTGCCCGTTAGCTGCAGCTGGAATTTGTGCGGCGGTGGTAAGATAGCCTGCGGAATTTCCGGTCCAGGCCGCGCGGGCAGCCAACGGATTATTTGCTCCGCCGCCGAGCGTTCCGTTATAGCCATTTTGAATGAACGATCCGCCAGCGGTGATTATGTCTTGAAATCCACCGGCGCCGATACTGATTTCAAGCACTCCGCCGTCCCAGCCTTCTTCGGTGTTGTACCTGTTTCTGAATGTTACGGTCGCCGCCGAGGCACCGATGGCTATCGATGGCGAGGTCAAATTTGTTCCGCCGCCGACTGTCGTCGGATTCAAAGCAAATGCCGAATTCGGGGCCGTATCGGGCGAATTCGCGGTCGTTACAAAATTCACGCCGCCAGCTTCAGCGGCAGCTGTCCATCCCGCCGGAAAATTTGGAGCGGAAACCGAGTCAAAATTCTCGGTGAAAGTGATATTTGGAGCACCGATCACGATCGGACGCGTGAAGTTCGTTGCTCCGAGGCTGCTGGTAACGTTAAACGTTAAATTGACCGGGCTGCCGCAAGGCGTAGCTTGCGGAATAGTAAACGATACGGTCTGGCTGCCCGATATGTTGTGATTAAGCGTTCCGTAGTTTGCCGATCCGCCGCCGACAAGCTGCAGAGTGACGCCGGTCGCGGTGCTTCCCGTCGTGTTCGAAAGCGGAACGGTGATCGTTAAGGGTTCTCCAGGCTCGAAAAAACCGTCGTTGTCGCCGGTCGAATCCGAAATCGTAAGGATAGGAGACTGGACTAGATTCGGGCCGACGAAAGATTCCGTTACACGAACAGTTCCAAGGCCGCCGCTGCTTTGTCCGCCTACATTTTGAATACTTGCGGTAGCACCCATCCCGCGGATGCGGAAACCTTCCCAAATATTAGCGACATCCGCTGCTGTTCCCGTCGCCAAAGCACCGGCGAGAATCGCATCGCGTTCGGTCAAAAGGGTCGGGCCGAGCGGAGCAAGCTTCATTCCGTCCGTAACAAACTGAAGAGTGCGGCGGTTGCCGACTTCCGCACCAAGCCGCTGAATCATCAAAGCGCGGATCTCCCACAGGGCCGAACTCCACACCTCACCGATGTTATGCACCTGATCGGCCGCTCCGCCGCCGGATGGGGCAAATGCTCCGTCGCTGATATTCAACTGAGTTGCATCGATATCGGCAAATGTCAGCGGGTTATGCGAGCGATTGCTCGGGCCGCCCCTAAAAGACATCACGGCTTTGGGAAAACGCCGGATGCCGTAATAGTAATTGTTGAATCCGACCGGCCGATAGGTGTCGTATGCACCGATCGTGTATATTCCATTGATCGGGTCGGTAGGTTCGCTGAGCAGCGCGTGGGCGTAAAAATCAGACCAGCCCTCGCCCATACCGCGAGCTACGTCAAGCACCAGGCCGCTTCCGTTTCCATGAAGGCGGTTCGAGAGGCCGTGGGTAAGCTCGTGAATTACGACATCGGCATCGAGATTTCCGTCAAAATCGGGCGACGGCGATGTCCATAAGTACATCTGCATACGTCCACGTCCGCCATCTGCCGGTGTTGAGAAGTTTGCGTTGTTGGTACCGTTGCAATCCTGGCCTTCGCCGGAAACCCGGTCATTTCCAAGTCCGCCGCGACCGAAATTGTCCTGCTGGAAATTCCTTGCGGACTCGGTGAATCCGAGACGGTATGTTTCGTCGTGGAACCAATTGCTGATATAAAAAAGCTGGGTTATTGACGCACGCTGAAAGTCGGTGAACACTCGCGGCTGGGGAATCTCCGCGCAAACTCCCGGAGTCGCGTCACCAGGGAGCGAGGAAACAGGCTCGCCGGCCGGAACCGGTGCATCACCGCCGCCCAGAGCCGGATTCGTCGGGATACCAGGATTAAAAGGGAAATTAAAAGTGCGGGCCGGGCTGCCTGCAGCAACGCCATTGGTCGCATCGACACCGTTTACATTGTCGCGGTCGATACCGGCTTGTACGTTGTTACCGTCGGTCGTGTTAAAACCGTCGGTGATCCAGCCGTTATTATTGAATGTGTAAGGAGCTTCGTTGCCGATCCGCGTTATCAGGGTCCGCGGGATTCCGGCACCCTGCACGCCGGATCGGGTGTCCGGGCCGGGCGTCATCGGAAATGGGCTGTCAGCCACATTGATCATCGCGTTGGGATTTGCGTAAACATTATATGTCGCGGCCTGCGTTTGATCTTCAGTAATATTTTTTCGCCACAGCATCATGCCGTTCTGGGCATCGACAATGACGTAATAAGAACTGACATCGCCCCAAATAAGAACTCGCCACGCAGGAACTGCGACGCCTGGCTCGATCGGAAAATACATTTTTTCGGCGGTCGGAGCAAAATCGCCTTCGCCGAAAGCGGCCTTGAGATCGGTGGAAACCGCTGCATTGCGGTTCGATTCGTTGTTTTTGAACTTGTGACCGATATGCGATGCGGCAGCATTCAAAGCCGTTTCAGGATCGCGGAAATCGGCGGACAAGCTCGAATAATCAAGCCCCGGAGCAAGATTGTTGATAACGCGGATTATCTCGCCGTTTTTAGCGAAACCTGCTTTCACTTCACCGCGAAATACGGGAATCCCGTTTATTTCCTGATTGAGTTCGACGAATGAAAGCTTGCCGTCGGGATTAGTGTAGTCCGCATGAACCTTTAGATCGCTGATCTGATCGTCAGCGGCGCCGATTAGTTCGGTGTTCTGTCTCAAAAAATTTTTCAGCGTGTCCGACCGTTTTCCACCGCTTGCGTCGGTTAGAAACGCACGTCCCTGCTTGACGTCCGGAGCGATAAGCTCAGGAATGCGCATATCCGAATTGTACTCGACCTTTAACGAAGGTACGCGTTCCTTCAACTTTTCCTCGCCGCGGGCAAACTTGTCGCGTTCATCCGCCGCCATTGCCGCGTCTTTGTTTAGACTGCCGCGAAGCTGAGCAACTTTTTGGAAGGCCTTTTTGTCCGTCCGGATATCGTAATTCGGCAGCGAGCCGTCATGGCTGACCGTTCGATGGGAAAGTCCGCTTTCCTGTCGATTCGAGACAGCTTTCGAACTGAAGTGAGAAGGCAGGATCACGACGGCCGCGATCATTCCTAAAACAAGAAACGCGAGTAAAATGCTCGTTCGAGCCCCGGCAAATGCGGATGGGTTCATCAATAATTCTCCTAAAGGTTATAGAAAAGTGCGGATCGGCCTTCAGAGACCCGATTCCGGCAGGTTGTAACGCTAGATTGACGCATAGTTGCGGCATTTGACGCGTTTATATGCGTTTAGGTTGGTTGCAAATTTGAGCGGCAAGCCGAATGCTGAGGCTTCGACATGCGAACGATTTACAACTACAATTTAAGTTTGGTTTGTAAAATATTACTTTGGAAGCTCCGCCGAAGTGAGAGAAACCCCTTGCAATCTTTACGTCATTAGCACAATTTAGCTTAGAGAGTTTTTATCAAATTACTCCGCATAAGTCAATAAAAATCTGGTAATACAATGCAGGATAACGAACTAGATAAAGTTTTCGGCGCCGGCGGCCTGATCGCGAAACATCACGAAAATTTCGAATACCGCGGCGGACAGGTTAAGATGGCCGAGGCGATATCGAAGGCTTTCGAAGACAAGAAACACCTGATCGTCGAGGCTGGAACGGGAACCGGGAAGACGCTCGCGTATCTAATTCCGGCGATTGCGGCGGCGCTCAAAAACAATAAACGCATCGTTATTTCGACCGGCACAAAGAACCTTCAAGAGCAGTTGATGGAAAAGGATATTCCATTTCTGCAGAAGATCCTGCCCAAAAAATTCTCGGCGGCGTATATGAAGGGCCGGTCGAATTATGCCTGTCTTTACCGCGTTCACAAAGCCGAAAATCAGCCGATCCTCGACGGCCTCGATCAGATGGATTACTTCGATGAGGTCCGCAGATGGACGATGGAAACGGCCACCGGTGACCGCCGCGAACTTGTCAATCTGCCCGAAAATCTCTCATTCTGGAGCCGCATCAACGCCAAATCAGACATCTGCATCGGTCAAAAATGCCCGGATTTCGAGCCGTGCTTTATCACCCGAATGCGGGTAAAAGCCGAAGACGCCGACATCATTATCGTAAATCATCACCTGTTTTTCGCCGATCTCAACGTTCGCGGCAATAAATTCGGCAAGGTTATACCCGATTACGGTGCAGTCATTTTCGACGAAGCTCATCTTATCGAAGACATTGCCGCCGATTATTTCGGCTTTCAAGTCTCGAATTTTCAGATCGACGAACTCGTTCGCGATACTGACAGCCTGCCGATAATCGACGCCAATGCGACGCGCGACCTAACAAAAACCGCTGCTAAAATTCTCGGCCTATCCGATATTTTCTGGATGCGGTTCTCGCAGGTGCGAAAAGACGGCCGTTTTCCGCTTCAGCCGGATGCATTTTCTTATCGCACGTCAGACGGCGAAAAGCCGACATCGCTCGGCGAAGCTTATTTTGCGCTGAATTCGGCTTTGGAAACTTTGGCGGGTTTTCTGGATGCATTCGCGGAAACGATTCCCGAAGCCGAAAGCCTGCAGCGGCGGACGCGGCAAGCGAAATTCGATCTTGAATTCGTCGTAACGCAGGCCGAGCGCAATTACGTTTACTGGCTGGAAAAACGCGGCAAGGGAATTTTCCTGCGGGCGTCGCCAGTCGATGTTTCCGAATTATTAAGGGAAAAGCTTTTCGAAAAGGTCGAGACCTGCATTCTGACATCGGCCACGCTTTCGAGCAGCGGCAAATTCGATTTTATTCGCGAACGTCTGGGTTTGGATTCGTCGAATACAACCGGAATGGTGGCACCTTCGGCGTTCGATTATGAGAAACAGGCCATAATTTACCTTCCAAAAGCGATGCCCGATCCGCGTGCCCCCGAATTCACACAAATGGCGGCTGGCGAGATCGTCAAGCTTTTGCAGGTAACGGACGGACGGGCGTTCGTGCTTGCCACAAGCAATTCGTCGATGAACGCTCTCTACGAACTCGTTTCTTCGCGAGTAAATTTTCCCTGTTTTATACAAGGTTCTATGTCGAAATCCGGCCTGCTCGAAAAATTCCGCGATACGCCGAACGCCGTTCTTTTCGCTACTTCCAGCTTTTGGCAAGGCGTCGATGTCCAGGGCGCCCAGCTTTCGTGCGTCATTATCGACAAACTGCCGTTCGCCGTCCCAAGCGATCCGATAGTCGCCGCCCGCTCCCGCTTTATCGACGAAAACGGCGGCAGATCCTTTTTCGACTACAGCGTCCCGCAAGCAGTAATTACGCTAAAACAGGGAATCGGCCGCCTCATCCGCAGCAGTTCCGACCGCGGCGTGATCGCGATTTTAGATCCGAGACTGAGAACAAAAGGATACGGCAAGGATTTTTTGCAAAGTTTGCCGAGAATGCGGATAACGGGAAATTTAGAGGATGTCGCAAAGATATTTGAAGAAGATAAGAATGGCGTTTTGTAATCGGCAAGCGATAATTGTGTGTTATTTGGGCCGATAATTCATAAGCACCAAAGGTGCGATGGTAATATAGCTTGGGGCAACGCCCCAAGATTAACGACAAAAATTCCCAAGCCGCAACGCGGCGGAGTAGTTCCGGGCCGATTTACATAATCGCAAAATGTAATCCTATTAAGCGGAATTACTCCGCCGCGTTGCGGCTTGTTACGATATTTTCATTTGTCCTGGGGCTATGCCCCAGGCTGTATTACTTTGCACGTTTGGTGCGTTTGGAACTCGTATATAAAAGGAATAATAATGCCACAATCATTATCACAAATGTTGATTCACGTTGTTTTTTCCACCAAACACCGTCAACCATTTATTAATGCCAAAATTGAACCGGAACTATATGCATACATAGCAAAAATCCTTTATGACGAATGCTATTCACCTGCCTTGATAATCGGCGGTGACAAAGATCATTTACATATTCTTTACGCCCAATCCCGTATTTGGTCGGTTGCGAAAATTATCGAACTTATAAAAAAACGAAGTTCGAAATGGATAAAAACAAAAGGGCCCGATTTCCATCTATTTCAATGGCAGACGGGCTACGGAGCATTTTCAGTTAGCCGGTCGAGTGCCGAAATCGTAAAAAACTACATTGCTAATCAAAAAGAGCATCATAAGGAACAGTCTTTTAAGGAGGAATTTCGATTGTTTTTAATAAAACACGAGATAGAATATGATGAAGAATATGTCTGGGATTGAACCGTCACTCCGCCCTTTCAGGGCTCATATCAAATTCCCCGCTTCCTGCGGCGTTGCCGCAGGCTGTATTACCGCCGCACCGTTGGTGCTTTAAAGTGAAAATATTAAATACAATTCTTACAATAATAGTAATTGCGGCTGCAGTTAGTTACACCGCAAATGCCCAAACGGATAAACCACCGACTGGCAACCTGAATGACCAGAAATTGAAAATTACGAAAAAAGCGCCCGTTAGCGCGGACGTTATGTTTCGATGCCTAAAGGGTTCGCGAAATTCCGGTTTGCTGGTGAGATTAAAGGTAACATTTCATAGTTCGGGAACAGTCACGGACGTAGTGGTGTCACGTTCATCAGGCTGTGATTATTTTGACAGTGAAGCGTTACGCGTCGCGAAAAAGATCAAATTCAAGCCGGAAGTTAAAGGCGGCGAGGCCATAACCGTGATTAGGTCTGTAGAATATCAGGCCGGGATCTATTAATCTATGCCGTCATTTTACGAAGTAATGATCGAACGCAATTTCTCGTCCGCGCACCAGCTTCGCGGGTATAAGGGGAAGTGCGAAAATTTGCACGGGCATAATTATAAGATCGAGATCTACGCACGCGGCGACGAGCTTAACAATATCGGATTGCTGATCGATTTCGGCGATCTGAAGAACGCGGCGGACGAGATCGTAAAATATCTTGATCACCGTAATATCAACGAGCTTCCACCGTTTGACGAGGAATTAAACCCGTCGGCCGAGAATTTGGCGAGATATATTCTGGAATACATCGCGTCGAGGGTAGATGACGGCCGCGTACAGGTTTACAAGGTCCGCTGCTTCGAAACACCGACGAGCATCGCGACCTATCAGGTTTAATGGAACGCCGGCATCTTGCCGGCGTCACCTAAACAAGACTCTTTTCCAACACCAAATTCACCCCGATCACATCACCATACGGCATCTCGACCTTGCCGACGGCTTCAAATCCGTACCTATCGTAAAATCTCCGCGCCCGCGGATTTTGTTCCCAGACCTGCAGCCAAAGCGTGTCGAAACCATCGGCTGCGGCCAGTTTCAGGGAATGTTCCAAAAGCCGCGCGCCGAACCCTTTGCCGTAAACACGTTCGAGAATATAAATACGTTTCAGTTCGACGGGCTTCTTGCCCTCAATGCATTCGAGCGTGGAATGTCGGATAAGCTTTGCGTAACCCGCCGCTTTGCCGGATTGAGAACTTATTAAAAAGGTAATATCGGGATCACGGAGTTCCGCCGCAATTTTCTGCACATCGAACGCCTCCGAAATGTAACCGGCAAGATTTCCCGATTCGTCCTGCTCGAAATACGCTTCGTAAAAAGTCGCCGACGCCAGAACCGAGATCAATGCGGCATCTTCCAGATCTGCTTC
>JANMSP010000194.1:0-12155 GCA_031389475.1 Pyrinomonadaceae bacterium | reverse complement strand
CGAACGCGGCTACGTTACCGCAATTTTCGTTTCTCGCTAAAGTCTCGTTCGCTTCGCCGACTCGCTGGCAAGCGGGACGCTCGCGCTCCAGTCATTTCAAAGATCGCATCTCAGGCCGCTTTCCGCCTTTGATGTTTCGAGATTAGCGCGGACTCGTTTCGCAAATCTATAACGGTTGGAATGAAAACGGGTGATTGGAACGAATGGAATGAAAGAGATGATCGGAACGATTTGGATGATCCGTCAGCGAATGCCGCACGGAGCGGGTCGTCAATTTCTCATCGACTCTTTACACGTTTTATGTCGCCCCCGGCGTTGTCTTTAAGGACTCTAAAAATCCAAAGGTTTTTTACGGTTTTCAGGTCCGAAATTCGAAAGATTTGCGCGCCCTGCATCAACTCTTGTATCCTAATTACAGATACCAAAAGGAGTTCGGAAGATAAAATGAGTATTTCAACCGTGGATGTTCAGCCTTTGGCCGTTGATGTGGCCTGCAGCAGCGATGCGATACAGGTCGAACTGGCCGACGGCCGCGAGATCTCCGTGCCGCTCGAATGGTACCCGCGGCTGCTCGATGCCTCGCCGATGGAGCGTAATAACTGGACATTGATCGGCGGAGGCCTCGGTATTCATTGGGAAACACTCGATGAGGACGTGTCCGTAGAGAGCTTGTTAAGACTTCGATAATTTCCCTCGCCTTCCCGCTTATGCACATTACCGTCGGCACCGCGGGCCATATAGACCACGGTAAAACACTGCTGATAAAGGCGCTTACCGGCGTCGATTCCGACCGCCTCCCCGAAGAAAAACAACGCGGTATCTCCATTGACCTCGGCTTTGCGGAGCTTGAGCTGGATGGCCTGCGGATCGGCTTCGTCGATGTGCCCGGCCATGAGAAATTCGTCAAAAATATGCTCGCCGGGGCCAGCGGCATCGATCTCGTCCTATTTGTAATTGCGGCAAACGAAGGTGTTATGCCGCAAACCCGCGAGCATTTCGAGATCTGCCGGCTGCTCGGGATCAAGCAGGGCATCGTCGTCCTGACCAAGACAGATATGGCGGATGACGACCTATTGGAATTAGCTGGACTGGAAGCTGCCGAACTCGTTGAAGGCTCGTTCCTCGATGGTGCGCCCATGATCGCCGTCAGCTCGAAGACAGGTGCCGGTATCGATGCCCTAAAACTTGCACTGGTAGCCTCCGCGAACACCGTCAATACAAGAACCGATTCATTGATCACAAGGCTTCCCATTGACCGGAGTTTCACGGTAAAAGGTTTTGGTACAGTAGTTACCGGCACTCTCGCATCGGGATCGATCAGCGAAGGTGATGAACTGGAATTGCTGCCGGACGGCCAAAAGGTTCGCGTTCGCGGCCTCCAAACACATGGACAAGAGGTCAAAACGGTAGCCGCCGGACAGCGTGCGGCTGTAAATCTTGGCGGGATCGATCATAACGAAGTCCTCCGGGGAATGATACTGGCCGAAAGGGCGGTCCTGCACCCGACTCAGATCATTGACGCGGAAATAGAGGCCTTAAAAAGTTCAAAAAAATCTATCAGGTCGCGGCAGCGCATCCGCCTGCATATCGGAACGCGGGAGGTTTTGGCCAGAATCCTCGTATTGAACGAGGCGGGTGAGATTTCACAAGGCGATAAAGGTTTTATACAGTTAAGGTTAGAAGCATATGTAGCGACAGTTCCCGGCGAACGGTTCATTCTTCGCAGCTATTCACCGCCCGCGACCATCGGCGGCGGCACCGTGCTCGACGGCCTGGCTAAAAAAGTAAGAAAAAAAGACGTAGCGCCAATAGTCGAATTCCTCAACACCATTGCAGATAAAGCAAATAGCCCGGCCGAGACGATAGTTGGCTGGGTTGCGGCAGCGGGTGAAAATGGATCGGACTTTGCGGACCTGCAGGCAAAGACCGGTTGGAAACGTGAGATTTTAGAACAGGCTTTGAGCCGCAGCCTGACCACGACAATCAAAAAAGTCGGCGGCCGCTACCTTGCAAAAGCTTTCTTTGACGGACTAAAAGCTAGAACAGTCGCCGAGCTTACCGAACATTCGCGACGCCACCCACTTTCCTCCGGAATTGCCCTTGAAACAGTTCGCGAGAGGATCTTCGCGTATATTCCGCTGGAAATCTTTAAGGCAATAGTCGCGGATCTTGAAACAGAAAAGCTAATTGTTGCGAATAAAGATATTGTGCAGTTAGCTGGACTGACTCTGGAATTGTCGAATGAAGATTCCGAGCTTCGCAAACGGCTATTGGAAATATACGTAAACGCCGGAATCGAGCCGCCGAAGCTGGCCGATGCCCTGGCCGAATCCGTCAAAGGCAGCAAAATAAGCGGAGATCACACGAGAACTGTGTTTCAATTACTTTTGAATGCGGCTGAGATCATCAAGGTGACGGATGAATTCTACTTTTCCCGAGCAATACTGGACGGACTGCGAGAAAATCTAGCTAATTTTGAGGCAGGCCGCGATCCGCGTTTTATCGACGTTTCCAGATTCAAGGAAATCGCAGGCGTATCACGGAAGTACGCGATCCCGCTGCTCGAATACTTCGACCGCGAAAAGATCACAATGCGGGTCGGCGACAAGAGGCAGATTTTACGATGAGAAAATTTCTGACCGCAAGATGGCAGGACCTGATTATGGTGAACTATGAGGTCGATCCGAAGGCTCTCGGGCACCTTGTTCCGGACGGCACGGAACTCGATTTTCACGAAGGGCGGTGTTTCGTAAGTGTTGTCGGATTTATGTTTATGAATACGCGGGTGCTGCGCTTACCGGTTCCGTTTCATGTAAATTTTGAAGAGGTAAACCTGCGATTCTATGTAAAACGGGAGATGATCGACGAAACTCGCCGGGGCGTCGTTTTTGTAAAAGAGATCGTCCCGCGTTACGCGATTGCCGCCGTCGCCCGCATATTTTATGACGAACCTTACGAAGCGTGTAGGATGGCCCACACCAAAAGTGAATCGGAAATAAGTTATTCGTGGCAAACAGGCGCAAATTGGAATAAACTGAAGGTAGAGATCGGCGAAAACTTAGGCGTTCCCGCTGCTGATTCACACAGCGAATTTATAATCGAGCATTATTGGGGCTACACCAAACGCAAAGGCGGGCGAACCGACGAATATAAGGTCGAGCATCCGAAATGGGAGCTTTTTACGGCTGAGAATCCAACCATTGACGTCGATCTCGCGGAAAATTACGGCGAGAGATTTGCATTTTTAAACGATCAAAAGCCATACTCGGTTTTACTTGCAAAAGGCTCGGAAATCTCGGTTTATAAGGGCGCGAAAATCTTATGATCATCGGTATCGTCGCCATATCTCAAAATTACGCTATTGGTAAAGACGGAAAACTGCCGTGGCACTACCCCGCCGACTTGAAGTTTTTTAAGAAAACGACGACGGGACACGCCGTCGTGATGGGTTTCAACACTTGGCAATCGATCGGCAAGCCTCTGCCCAACAGGCTGAACATCGTTCTTAGCCTCACTCATGAGATTGAGTCGCAGCCGAATGTCCTGCTTTTACGGAGTGTCGAAGAGGTTTCGGCACTTTCAAAATTTCTCAATTGCGATCTTTTCATCATCGGCGGAGCCAAAACCTACGAGAATTTTGCACCGGCAATCGAGAAATGGATCGTGACGGAAGTTCCTGTAAACGTTGAAGATGCGGATACTTTCATGCCTCAAAGCTTTTCTGAAGGATTCCGAATTACCAAGACAATAACGCTTGAAAACGACTTAAATGTAAAAATCTTTCAACGCGGGTAAATTTGGTGTAGAATCTTGGAAAAACCTAGGGAGATTGAGCATATGATGGCTGGAAGATCATGGGACGAATGGATCGAAGAATATGCCGACGGACATAGGCATCCGGTAAACCGATTGACACACAGCATCGGGATTCCGATGATCGCTGTTTCTCTGTTGCTGATACCCGTTTGTTTTTTCGTCGGCGGGTTTTGGCGAATCGCACTAGGATTATTCGTTACCGGATGGGTTTTGCAGTTCGTCGGCCATTATTTCGAAGGAAAACCGCCCGAATTTTTTAAGGATTGGCGATTTCTTTTTGTTGGCCTGCGATGGTGGTTGAAGAAAGTTTTAGGGATAAATAGCTGATTTCTCTTCGCTTTGAATCAAGAACTCATACTCGTTTTAGATATAGGCACATCAAGCGTGCGCTCGGCGCTCTATGATCTGGAAGGCAACGTCCTGCGGGAAACTTTTGTCAAAAACGAGCGGACTTTGACCGCGACGGATGACGGCGGGGCAGAGATCGATGCTGATGAAGCGTTCGAGCAGGTTGCGAATGCGATCGACGAGGTTCTTCGCAAATCGAAAACCAATAAGAACGAGATCGTATATGTTGCCGCATCGTCTTTCTGGCACAGCTTGGTTGGGATCGATTCCAAAGGCACACCGACTACGAAGGTGTTCGGCTGGGCCGATACGCGAAGCCGCGAACATGTCGCTGAACTCCGAAAAACATTAAATGAAACGGTCGTTCATAACCGCACCGGTGCTCGCTTTCACTCGAGTTTCTGGCCCGCTAAGCTGCTGTGGCTGCGTAAAGATTCTCCCAAAATTTTCGCTAAAACTGATAAATGGCTTTCGTTCAGCGATTTTATCGCGCTGAAATTCTGCGGAAATGCCTTGACGAGCGTTTCGATGGCGTCGGCTACGGGAGCTTTCGACATAAGAACATGCAATTGGGACAAGGATTTATTGAAATTTGCAGGAATCGAAGAGGAGAATTTACCTCAAATCGCCGAAGACTCTGAAACCTTTCTACTAGGCGAAGAATACGCTAAACGCTGGCCGAGGTTGAAAAATACCCGATGGTTTCCCGCTATCGGTGACGGAGCCGCAAACAATATTGGGGCCGGGTGCATTCAGAGGTCAAAAGCAGCCTTAATGATCGGCACTTCCGGAGCTATGCGCGTGGCTTATAAAGGTGATCCGCCCAACTCGATTCCAAGCGGTTTATGGTGTTACAGGATCGACCGAAGGCGAGTGATCATGGGCGGAGCGTTATCGGATGGCGGCGGCCTTTACCGGTGGTTAAAAGATAATTTTCGTTTGCGTGAAGACGACGACAAAACCGAAGTGGAGATCGCAAAACGGCCGCCCAATGCTCACGGCCTTATATTCCTGCCATTTCTCGCCGGCGAACGTAGTACCGGCTATCACGAATCCGCAACCGGAGCGATTTTAGGGCTGCGATCTTCAACCGATATAATCGACATTGTTCAGGCTGCGCTCGAATCAGTCGCTTATCGTTTTGCTGAGATTTTCGACCAATTGGACGAGGTCTGCAAAATCCGTGACATCATCGCTTCCGGCGGAGCGCTACGCGAATCACCAGTCTGGACGCAGATAATTGCCGATGTTTTGGGCAGAAACATGTCACTCCCCGATACCCGCGAAGCATCTTCCCGCGGTGCGGTTTTGCTTGCACTCGAAACAATTGGCAAAATAGAAAGCATCGAGAAAATTCCGACGCCGAAAGGAGCGAAGTTTAAATTTAATAGAAAACACTACGTTACTTATGAAAACGGCAAAAAAAGGCACGACAGCATCTATGACTTGTTAATATGATGCCTTGATGCCGACTTATTTTGATGTTATGATGTTTAGATGAGAACTACGCTAACCTTGGATGACGAAGTTATAGTCGGCATTAAACGCATTCAGAATAAAAGGCCTGAAGCTTCGTTTAAGCAAATCGTTAATCAATTAATGAAGAAAGGCCTAGCGGCGGAAGGCGAGATCGTTAATATGCCTTTTAAGATAAGACCGATGAAAAACGCCGAGCCGAAGCCCGGCCTAAATTTTGATAATGTTTGGGCGCTGATTTCCGAGGTCGAGGGCGACTTTCACAAATGATATTGCTTGATGCAAACATTCTCCTCTACGCATATGTCGAGGAGCTTCCGCAGCATCCGAAGACGGCACGCTGGCTGGAAAACTTACTTTCAGATCCAACGGATTCCGTAGCGATTGTCTGGACAGCCGCGACCGCTTTTTTACGGATCGCCACCAACCGGCGCATTTTCAAGCAGCCGTGGAGCGTCGCCGAAGCAGCCGAACGTCTTGACGAATTGCTCGCTCACCCGATGGTACAGGTTGTCGGTCCGACGGATAAGCATTGGCCGATATACTCGAAAATATTGAAAGATATGAATTTATCCGGAGATTTAGTTATGGATGCTCACATAGCCGCCATCGCCGCGGAACACAACGCATCGGTCGCAAGTGCCGACAAAGACTTCAGGCGATTTTCGGACTACATTAAGATCATCGATCCATTAGCAAATTAAATGACAACAGCAACACAACCAAAAAAAACCACCGATCTGGACCAGTTTTGTATTAACACGATTCGCACGCTCTCGCTTGACGCCGTGCAGAAGGCGAATTCCGGTCATCCGGGACTGCCGCTCGGAATGGCTCCTGCGGCGTATGTGCTTTGGACGAAATTTCTACGGCACAATCCAAAGAATCCGAAGTGGTTTAACCGCGACCGGTTTCTGCTTTCGGCCGGACACGGTTCGATGCTGCTGTATTCGCTCCTGCATTTAACGGGCTACGATCTTTCGCTGGATGAATTAAAAAATTTCCGCCAGCTTCATTCAAAAACGCCGGGACACCCGGAAAATTTCATGACGCCCGGCGTCGAGATCACGACCGGTCCGTTGGGCCAAGGATTTGCGAACGGCGTTGGTATGGGCATGGCCGAAGCTCATCTGGCGGCGAAGTTCAATCAAAAAGGCTTTCCTATAATCGATCATTTTATATACTGCATCTGCTCGGACGGCGATTTGATGGAAGGCGTAAGCTATGAATCAGCATCGATTGCCGGACATCTGAAACTCGCAAACCTGATCTATCTGTACGACGATAACAACATCACTATCGATGGCTCTACCGATCTAGCGTTTACTGAAGACGTGACAAAACGATTCGAATCGTGCGGCTGGCATGTGCTTGTCGTTGAGGACGGGAACGATATTGTTGCTATTGAAAAAGCTATAAAAACCGCTCAAAAGATTAAGGACAAGCCGAAACTGATCCGAATTAAAACGATTATTGGCTTTGGTATGCCTAAACAAGGCACTTCGAAAGCTCATTCCGATGCTCCTGGCGACGAAGCTGTTAAAGAAACCAAGCGCAATCTCGGTATGGATGAGAACAAGACATTCCATATTTCGAAAGAAGTTTTGTCGCATTTCCGTGAAGCCGTGAAAAGCGGTGCAAAGTTCGAAAAGGAATGGGATACCGTCGTTAAAATTTACGAGAAAACACACGGTGATTTGGGCAAAATTCTTCAGCAAACGCGGCTGAATAAATTGCCCGAAAGCTGGGAAAAATCCTTGCCGAAATTCGATGATATCGAGGCTAAAGCTACGCGTGCCTACAGCGGCGATGTCATCAATGCGATTGCTGAAACGATTCCGCAGCTTATTGGCGGCTCTGCCGATCTTGCACCGTCAAATAATACTTTAATTAAGGCTTCGCACGATATGCAGCCGGGAAAATATGACGGGCGAAATATCCATTTCGGAGTCCGCGAACACGCGATGGGCTCGACGATGAACGGCATGGCGCTCTATGGCAGCGTGATTCCTTTCGGCGGCACATTCCAGACTTTTTCCGATTACATGCGCCCGGCGATTCGCCTTGCCGCTCTTTCCAGCGTTCAAACAATCTTCGTTTTCACGCACGATTCCATCGGCCTCGGCGAAGATGGCCCGACACATCAATCCGTCGAACATCTTGCGGCAATGCGGGCGATCCCGAATCTCGCCGTCATCCGCCCGTGCGACGCCCACGAAACCCGCGAGGCGTGGCGTGCGGCTCTGAAACGTTCGAACGGTCCGACGGCCTTTGCCTTCTCCCGGCAAAAGGTCGCACTTATCGATCGTAAAAAATTTGCCGATGCAAAGGGCTTGCATAAAGGCGCTTATATTCTTGCCGAGGCCGAAAAGAAATCGGGAAAAGCGGCAGTACCAGCCCTAATCATTATCGCAACCGGTTCCGAAGTTGGTATGGCGATGGAAGCCCGCGAAAAACTTAATTCCGACGGCATCCCGACAAGAGTCGTATCAATGCCGTGCTGGGAGTTTTTCGACGAGCAGTCCGCTAAATATAAGGAAGAAGTTCTGCCAGCGAAAATAAAGGCCCGTCTCGCTATCGAAGCGGGCGTAAGCATGGGCTGGGCGAAATACGTCGGCTTAGACGGCGACACGCTTACAGTCGATAGATTCGGAGCGTCCGCACCCGCGGAAGACGTGTTCAAGGCTTATGGGTTTACGGTAGAAAATGTAGTAGCAAAAGCGAAAAAACTCAATTAAAGATTATAAACGGGACACACAACCTCGAGAACGGGGATCTGTCAGCCGGGCCGACGGCAACTAATACTCTTGGCTCTTACTTTGTCTTCTTAGTGAAGGGCTTTATTGCAACGAATAACTCATCAGCCGCCGCGCTGGCTTGATCCAAATTATCCTTGAGCTCTTGTTTATCCTGCACTCTGATGCTCACATCTATGCGGACAAATGCATTGCCGTCTTTATCCAGACCTATTTTCACCCTGTCGAATTCGTCATTCAAATTCAGCATCGTCCGCATTAGTGCGGGCGTGACAGTGAAGTCTTTCTTCTTCGCTACAACGACAAACAATATCAAAATGTCCGGATTGGTTGTGACTATCAAATCGAATTTTTTTAAGTTCTTCCCCTCAAAAGGGATAGTCCATACATTATCCGTAATTTTTGTGTAAGGATAACCTGATTCTTCCAGCATGCCCGCGACTCTATCAGGAGGTGACGTCTGGGCGTAGGAAATTTGAAGGCCCGGTTGAAAACAAACCAATGCGGTAATTATTAACAGAAGAGCTAATAGTTTTCTTTTCATAGGCAGACAGATTAACGACTTTCTGCTCAGCCGTCCACTAATTAAACCGGAAATTAGTGTCACGATTGTGCGGTGCCGGTTGATATGTTGAGGTTGCTTAGTCTTCTTTGTTTTACTTCGCGTCCTTTGCGTCTTTGCGTGAAACCTCTTTCATCTAAATCAAAGCCGCGAAGAACGCAAAAAAGCCAACGCCATTAGCTTAGGACGCTACCAACCGGAATCCGCCGAAACGCGGCCTAAACGGTTTAGCCGGTTTCTTGATACAATATTTGGGCAATGAGTGTTTACGATAATTTGAATGAGACCCAGCAGTTTGCCTGCCGCGTAATAGCCGACCACGCGCGTTCGACCGCGTTTGCAATAGGCGACGGCATTTTGCCCGGTAACGAAGGCCGCAACTACGTCCTTCGCAAAATAATGCGCCGCGCCATCTATCACGGCCGCGAACATCTCGGCTACAAAGACCCGTTTTTCTACAAAGTCTGCGATTTCGTCGTCGAACAAATGCGCGAAGCTTACCCGGAACTGGAAGTGCAGCGTGAGTTTATCGGGAAGATGGTGCGGTTAGAGGAGAAGAGGTTTGGAAGTACGTTGACTGCCGGCATGGATAGAATCGAACATATGCTCACAGAGATGATCTCAGTTTGTGAGAAGACTGACGCATTGTTGGCATCGATTGTATTTGACAATAATGTGAGTCGCGCAAATGCGGTCATGGATGTAATAGATGAGATCGAAGCCGATGACCTTGAGGCATATGGACGAGGGGGTATTAATGATCGCCTTGCGAACTTTATTTATAAGTATAAACTCCCGCCGTTTGTAGTTTTTTCATTATTGGATAGCGAAAAGATTAATTTGCCAATACCGGAAAAATTTGAATTCCGTATTTTTCGACAGCGTTTATACAGACTGTTCGATCAAGGAACGCCGGAAGAAAAGGCTTTTGCTAGCAAGGCCGTAAATGTCTCCAGCGATCAGAAAGTAGGCATGGAAAGGTTGGTCATGGAACTTGATGTTAAAAACCGTGGTTCCGAGCAATATACGACATACAACTTTCAAGACTTTGCCAAGCTTTATGACACTTTTGGTTATCCGAAAGACTTAATTCGCGTTGGACTCGAAAACTATGGATTCGAAATGTCCGAGGCAGAATTTGATGATAGATTTGAAATTGCACTAGAAGAAATTCAAAGGCAAACTGGAATAGGCCAAACCGAACGCAAATCACAAATCAATCCAATCTATGCCGAACTTCTGGCAAAGATCGGTTCGAATCGTTTTCATGGTTACGATTCTACACAAATCGAGGAAACTGAAGTAATTGCGCTGGTAAGAAATGAAGAGCAAGTCGAAGAATTCGGAGAAGGTGACGAAGGATTAATCGTTCTGAGCGATACGCCGTTCTATGCCGAGGCTGGCGGTCAAGTTGGGGATACGGGCATTCTGGCTGGTGTTCACCCACCCGCTACCGCAGGTGGTACTGACAAGACGACAGCCGTCGATGGTACTGACCGGGCGATGGTGCGTGTGAAGGTTATCGATACCTTTGCACCGATTTCAGGTTTGATTCTTCATAAATCGAGGGTGGAAAAAGGTTCGGTGAGAGTCGGCGATAAGGTCAGTGCTGTCGTTGATGTTCCGAAACGCGATGCGACGCGGCGGAATCATACGGCGACGCATTTGGTTCATGCGGCGTTGCGGGAAGTGTTGGGGACGCATGTGAAGCAGGCCGGGTCGGTCGTGGCGCCGAATTATCTGCGGTTCGATTTTACGCATTATCAGCCGATCAGCGAGAGCGAATTTACCGAGGTTGAAGATCTGGTGAACCGCCACGTACTAGAAAATCATCCGGTCAATACGAACGTCATGAGCATCGAGGAAGCGATGAGCGGCGGCGCGATGGCTTTGTTCGGAGAGAAGTACGGTGCCGATGTGCGTGTTTTGAGTGTCGGCGAGGGCGTATTTTCAAAAGAGCTTTGCGGCGGCACGCATGTCCGGGCGACGGGCGACATCGGCAGCTTTAAGATCATGTCGGATGAGGCGGTCGCTTCGGGCGTGCGGCGGATTCGGGCGATCACCGGCATTGATGCCTTCGAGCGTTTTCGCGAGGACGAGAAGTTGATCGAACGCTCGCTCGGCGCTTTGAAAACTCAGCGTGATAATTTGCCGAACGCGATTGAAAGATTACATGAAGAATTGAAACGGACGCGAAAAGAGAATGACGAGCTAAAACTGAAGATCGCGACCGGCGCGGGCGGTGCATCATCAAACGGCGACGAAGCAAAAGACATCGGCGGCGTAATGGTTTTAGGCAAGATCGTCGAAGGATTGGACGCAAACGGAACGCGTCAGCTTTCGGACACGCTGCTCAACCGCCTAAAATCCGGCGTCGTTATCCTCGGCCGCAGTGACGAAGGCAAGGCCAGCATTATTGTCCGCGTGTCGAACGATCTGACGGAGCGAATCAAAGCCGGAAACGTCATCAAAGAGATCGCCCCGATCATCGGCGGACGCGGGGGCGGCAAAGCCGACATGGCCGAAGGCGGCGGCAGCGAACCGGAAAAGCTTTCCGAAGCCGTCGAAGCGGCTTACGGAGTGATCGAGAAAATGATTGCTTGAAAACTTCGTTCAGCGCATAAGCGTCAGTTCGAATTATCGTCCGTACAAAGTAGCCGCTGATGTTTTTAAATCTTGACTCGGCAACTGCGGCTTCGCCGCTCTATTTGCGGAAAAGCTATGCTTTTCCGGTTGGCTTTGAGAATTATTTCGCGGCTATGCCGCCCGATGCAGCGACACCTAAAAAGCGGCGGCACAGCCGCAGACTTTTTATACGAACTACGGAAAAGCATAGCGTTTCCGCAAATAGGCGGGCATAGCCCGGAGACGGCGCGGAAGCAATAATTGAGACGAATCAAAATTTCAAAGATCATCGAAGCGTAAGGTGAACATCTGTCAAGTCGAATAATTAGGCCGTCTTTTTACTCTGCTCAAATCATCATCGGGAATTTCATCCTCTACAACTGTCTTTTTCACGCTCTTTTGCAGAGTTATCAACGCAACCGAAGCGACGATAACTACCGCCCCGACCAACATTTGCCCGGTTAGAGATTCTCCGGCAATCGCCCAGCCAAGAACCACCGCAATTGCCGGATTCACATAGGCGTATGTCGAAATCGCCGCCGGTGAAACATTTTTGAGCAGCCAGCTATAAG
>JANMSP010000190.1:0-4818 GCA_031389475.1 Pyrinomonadaceae bacterium | reverse complement strand
CGTTGTCGCGAGCAGTTTATATTTATACGGAGCTTCGACCGTACCCTCGCGGGAAAGAAATAATGCCATTTCGGCTCCGCTCGTCGGTGAGCCAACCAAAATCCGGTAGCCCTGGGCCGCCGTTTCGTTGATCTCCTTTTGCATGGTCGATGTTTTGATCGTCGCAAGCAGTTTATATTGCAAATTCTCGGTTTGGGCGAAACCGATGCCGCAACTTGCGGCGATCATGATTGCCAACAATAGTATTTTCATATTTTTCTCCAGTACAACTTATTTTTGTGAAAGTGATTTGATCCGTACGCGGACCGATTCGGGAATCGGCCATGTAATGCGGCCTTCATTGCCATAAATACCCACAAGCAACTGCAAATGAGAAACGTCGGCTTTGAATATTGGGTTTTTGTCCTTACCCACGAGTGGAAAAATGACCCAGAATACGTCGTAGTCGTAATCGCGTCTGAGAACTCCGGAAAGAGCTTTGACCGTTCGCAGTTGCGGTGATTTCTCGCCTGCGATAGCTCCGGTTTGGCCGACCGTCAAATTTGGTGACTGCAATATCACACGCCAGTCCAGTGGTATTACGCCGGAACCTTCCCTCGGGTCGATCTCGATCATGAAAATCGTATCGCCCCTTGACTCGGCCTCTGTGACAAGTTCCCGTGTCTGCTGGTCGCTCAGTCGGTTGCGAAGCTGTTCAAGGCGTGCCGTAGCCCTGATAACTTCCGGCGTCATCCAAGTCGCGCGCAATTTGTAGTTGATGGCTTTGTCGGTATTGAAAAGCCTTAAATCCATTCTTTTTCCGATCTTATCACTGACGCGCATGCTCCGGCCCACTTGCTCGGCTTGGGCGGCGTTCCAGGACAGGTAAGGGTCTAGGGAGGTTTGTGCAATCGCTGATATAGCAAGAATGCATGAAATAAACGCAGAAGAAAGTAATATTTTCATAAAACGGCGACAGTTCAATGTAGGCCAATTTGAACGCATCGGTATTTAATCTGTTTTGCAATTAGCGTGTCGGAAGAATTGTCGGACGATAACTCCTTGGGAAAAGGGAAAATAGATAAGTACCATAGATTCTGCCTTTAGCCAAACGCGAAACCTCATTTGGAAATAGGGCATCAAAATTCATCGTTGATAGATCAATTTGGCACAGTCTTTGCGAATACCCGATTACGATGAAAATATCTATCGAAAGCGTACGAAAAGGTTACGAAAAGTTTTCAAGCCAAGCGATATATTTCAGATAATGTGGTGGCGGAGCAAGGCTTTATTGAATGAGGAAATATTTGAATGCCTTCGGGGAAGGTTGATTCCCTCTTGCAGTGTCTTGTGGGTTACAAAAAATAGAGTCTTGAATACGTACAATGAATTTAGGGAATAGACGGCATTTCCGCCGTTGACCGATAATTAAACTGTTATTAAGAAAAGGGGGAAGATATGCCAAAACAAGAAATGGGAAGAGATTTGAGCGCCGGTGGCCAGACCAGCGGTGAAAATATTAATGGGATTGATCGCGGCGATGTGCTGAGTGTGAATACCCAAAACTCAGCTAGCCAGCCGGCAAGCAGTCCTGGGCAAAAATCGGATGATCGCGGTGTGCTGGATCTCGCAAAGGAATCAGGCGGCCAATTGGCTGATAAGGCCTTAGGCAGCGCTAAGGAAAAGGCTTCGTCGGTTGTTGACGAACAAAAAACTAATCTTGCGGCCGGCCTCGGAAGCATTGCGGGTGAACTTCGCCGTACAGGTGAGAATTTAAGAGCATCAGGGGATAAAAATCAGTTTGCCGGAATCGGGGCCAATTACGGGGAGAAGATCGCGGATAAGGTCGAGGGGCTCTCAAAATATTTGGAAAGCGCTGACTTGCGGGACTTAGCGGGCGATCTCAAAACTTATGCACGACGTAATCCCGCTGTATTTATTGGCGGAGCATTTTTATTAGGACTAGCGGCAACGCGTTTCGTAAAAAGTTCGAGTTCGGTAAAAGTCGACCGACGTTTCGACAACGCGGACGATATTAAAACCGTAAATTCACCGAAAATTCAGGGGCAACCGGCACTCTAGGGGGATTATAAAATGCAGCAGCAAATGGCTAAAGAAGAACGCTCAATCGGAGAATTATTTACGGAATTAGCAGGTAAAACCAGTACGTTGGTGCGGCAGGAGATCGACCTGGCCCGTGTCGAACTGACACAGAAAGCTTCGGAAATCGGTAAGAATGTGGCTTGGCTTTCCGTTGGCGGTGTTATCGGACTTGTTGGGGTGCTTGCGGTAACCGCCGCGTTGATCCTGCTCCTGTCGAAATTCATGGATCCATGGCTGGCAGCGGTTCTCGTCGGTGGAGCTTTTTTGATCGCCGCCGGCGTGATGGTGATGTCGGCGCTGAAGGCACTTAGAGAGACTGATCTGGCGCCGCGTCAGACCGTCGAAACACTCAAGGAGGATACCCAATGGCTCAAGAACCAAATCGGATAAGAGAACAATTTACATCCGAGACCGAGGAAGAAAAAGTGGTGAACGCACCGGAAGATATGAATTTAGCTGGTTACGATCTTGTGGATGACAATGATTCCGATGAAACTGCGGAAACAAAAGCGATTCGGGAGGATATTGAAACGACTCGCTCGCAGATGAGTGAAACTATCGATGCGATACAGGATAAGCTTAGCTTCGCTAAAATTTCGGGCCAGGTAAAAGAGGAACTTTCCGAACAGATCTCGAGCGCGTTTAACTCGGCGAAGGAAGAAGTGTCGGAGCAAATATCAGACGTGATTTCGTCAGCAAAGGAATCGGTCTTTGGAGTAACCAGAAAAGCAGGGAGATTTATGAAAAACGCACAAGACGGATTAAAGGGAATAAACTTAAGCGGGAACATCGTTCCGTTTGCCTTGATCGGGACGGGAATCGCCTTGGCGGTGATGAACAACAAACGAAAATCAAAGGCAGACAGATACGCAAAATATCGCGTGAAAGGCCGTTACGACCAGCACCTGGAGTCGGCTGGAGATAAGAGCGGCACTTTCGACTCGGCCCGGCAGAAAGCAGGTGACGCTGCCGGATCCGTCGCAAGCAGTGTTCGCGGAGCGGCGGATACCGCCTATCGTGCTATCGGCGACGGCACAAGCGCGATCGGTGAAACCGTCGGCACGCTTGGCACCAAGTCGCGTGAGCAATACGATCACTACATGGATGTAAATCCGTTGGCGGTCGGTGCGGTCGCGGCGGCAATCGGGGCTATTGTCGGTCTGTCGATCCCGCAAACCCGATATGAGGGTGAATTGATGGGCGACGCGAGCAAAAAGCTTATTTCGCAGGTTCAGGGAACGGCGAAGGACGCATTGACGAAGGTTCAGGATGTCGCTGAGAAAGCCGCCGGAGCAATTACCGAAAGCACCGAAAATAAGGAAGTTCCCCAAAAGAGTCAGGGAGCTTCTCCAAATCGGATGTAAGTGAACAGCCTAAGAAAGCCCGGCAAGGTTTCTACTTGCCGGGCTTTTTCTGATCATCTTTTACTAATCTATTCGTTCGAAGGTAACGGCTTATTATTTAGTCGTCGCCATTTCACCTGATTTACAGACATCGTTCGCTTCTGTCACCTCACTAATCAGTTCAGACATTGCCTTAAAGGTTTTGTCCCACGATATATCGGATAAGAATTCTGCGGCTTTACCGCGCCGCTCTGCAACGTCTTCGCTCATCGCAATTTCGAGTTTGGCGACAAATTCTTCTGCTGTTTCGGCTATATGGACGAGGCCCATTTCCCCGTACGGACGGGCAACGTCGCGAATTGCTGTAGAAACTACCGGCTGCCCGGCCGCGAGATATTCAGGAGTTTTCGTCGGGCTGATAAACTCCGTCGATTCATTGATCGCGAAAGGCATCATTGCGGCGTCCCAGCCGGATATGTAACCGGGCAGTTCATTATACTGCTTGCCGCCAAGGTAGTGAATATTTTCGGCCCTGGGCAGATCTGCTTCATCGATCTTTACGACCGGGCCGATCATAATAAAATGCCAATCCGTCCGTAGTTCGGCCATACGCGCTAAAAGCTCAATGTCCATCCGCTCGTCTATTACGCCGATAAAGCCGATCCTCGGATGCGGAATATCTTTTTGGTCGTCCATCTCGCCCGGAAAATCGAGTGCCTGGCTGAAGTGCTTCACATCGATGCTCGAAGGAAATGCATAAACGGCATCGTGATGATTTCGTTTCGCTTCGAAAAGGCTATGGCCGCCCGTAAATACCAGATCGGCCAACTCGAAAAGTTCAGATTCGCGAAGTTGTAAGACGCCCGGTGCATTTTTGAAGGCGGACAATTGATCCATACAGTCGTAGATGACGGCCTTCGGTTTCAGATCCTTTCGCCACGGCAGCATCATCGGCGTGTACATCCAGAAAATATAGTCGGCGATTTCCTGCTCTCCGATCAATAAATTTACAAGATCGAGCATCATGAAATCGACCGAATCCGGCTGGGTTTCGTGAGCCAGATGCGGGACGCTGACAAAGACACCCGGTTCCCGCTCGCTTATATCCCAATGTGCTTTTGCAGCATCGAAAACCGGTTCTTCGATGAAAAACACGCGGCGGTGTTTCCCAAAACGGCTCATCAAATGCTGAGGACGCTGGTAAACGAAATCCCAGCGAAGGTGTGAAAAACAGATAACATCATACGTGGGGGCGGCGGTGTTAAAGGACGTATTTTGTTCCATAATCTAATAATATTATAACTCAACGAGCAATGTCCTAGTGCTGTGTAAACCAAATTTCTGTAGTAAATTCGGAAGCCAGCGCGTTAGCAAGGGCGTCATACTCAAAGTT
>JANMSP010000119.1:0-5064 GCA_031389475.1 Pyrinomonadaceae bacterium | reverse complement strand
TCTCCAATTGTTCTAACTGATAACTGTCCTAGTGATTCATTGCGCCGGACCGGAAGCCTTCCATATCCAACGTCACATATTTGAAACCTAGCTTGCGGAAACCGGTCGTTAAACTAGCAGCCATTTCCGCATTTAAAGCTTTTTCCAATTCGGCTGTCGAAATTTCAATACGTACGAGGTCGCCGTGGACGCGTGCCCGGAATTCTCTGAAACCCAATCGCCGAAGAAACTCTTCACCTTTTTCTACTTTACTTAATCGTTCGATCGTAACCGGAACGCCGTGGGCAATCCTCGATGACAGGCACGGGCTCGCTGGTTTGTCCCAGCCGGATAGACCCTGTTTCCGGCTAAGCTCTCTTATTTCATCTTTCGTGAAACCGGCTTCAACCAACGGGCTTCTCACCTTATTTTCGACTGCAGCCGTGCGGCCTGGCCGATGGTCGAGCGTGTCGTCAGCATTAGTGCCGTCAATTACAAAGGCGATACTGCGCGATTCAGCAAGTTCAGCAAGTTTGCCGTAAAGTTCTGATTTACAAAAATAGCAGCGATTCCCGGTGTTTGCTTCGTAAGAAGCGTTTTCAAGCTCAGCGGTATCGATCGTCTCGAAGTTAAAATTGAAGTCGCCGGCGATCTTAGCAGCTTCGACTCGTTGGTATTCGGATACGCTCGGCGACAAACCGGTGACGCAAACAGCTTTATTCCCGAGTTCTTGGGTCGCGACCAATCCTAAAAACGCGCTATCAACTCCGCCCGAATAGGCAACCAACACGCTTCCCATATCGCGCATCAAACGTCTGAGATTTTTTTCTTTTTCGGGCGCGGTTGGTATGGTTGGTGAAGCGGACTTTTTCTGCGGAATTGCGATCATTTCTAAGCCAAAATACTGAGATTCCAGACGAAGCGACAATCTAAAAATCTTAACTTACGCATTACTTGGAACGCAAATGTATAGAATCGAAATGTAGGCGGTTCGGATGACAAAAACTGTAGAATTTGTTTACTATTGCTTACTGCCTCAAACCAATGAATTCTGATTTTCTTTATAAGGCCGTCTGCATCCGAAGTCGAATCCGGTCGCATTCCATCGCGATGACCTTACTGCTGTTGTTTGCACCATTTACTTTGGCGCAAGAAATCGACGACAATTCTGGTGAAGCCGTAGCCCTGTTTAACGAGGCCCAGGATATCCATGAAAAAGGCGATCTGCCGGCGGCGATAAAGCTTTACGAAAAGGCTTTATCGATCATTCCAAGATTTCCGGAGGCCGAGTTGCAGCTTGGAAACGCTTTTTTGTCGCTTGGCCGTATAGACGATGCTGAAAAGTCTTTCCGCCGGGCGGTCGAGCATAAAGATGATTGGACTCTCGCCCTAACCAGCCTCGGTTCCATTCTCGTGACCGAGGGTAAATATGCCGAAGCGGATCATTTTCTGACGAAGGCAATAACCCTGGACGAGCTGAATTTTCCTGCTTATTCGGCATTAACCGAATTGAGGCTCAAAACGAAGGCAAGCCCGGAGGTCCTAACCGGCTTACTGATCAAACTCAAAACGATAACGGGAAAGGCGAACCCGGCTGCCTCTATTTGGGCTGCCCGGTCGGCGCTCGAAATTGCGCTGGGTGATAATAAATCCGCGAAACTAAGTGCGGCGAAGGCTCTTGAGATCGATCCGAAAAATCAGTTTGCGCTTGCGTCGAAGGCGTCCGCAGCTCTCGACGAGAGCGATTGGGCGGGAGCGGAAGATGCCGTTGCCCGACTTGAAATCGTCTCCCCGAATTCGTCCGATGTAAAGATTCTCCGTGCACGAATTCTTTACGCATCGGGTAAAGATGATGCGGCTGTAAAACTCCTGAATTCCATAGAAAATCCTTCTGCCGATCTGATCGTGCTTCGTGATAAGATTCTTATAAATAGCTCGTCAAGCGCCCAGGAGTTGGAAAAAAGGATTGAGAATGACAGCAAGAATCCCGTGATTTTGGGTCGGCTGTGTGTCGTCCTTCGAATTGAAAATCCGGCCAAAGCTTTGGATTTTTGCCGACGTGCTTCCGAGGCCGAACCGGCAAACCTAAATCATGCTATTGGTTACGGTGGGGTTCTCGTTCAGGCAAAACTTTATGCAGATGCGGTCGTAGTGCTAAGGCGAATCTTAAAAATAGCCCCCGATAATTCCACGGTGCATGCACAATTGGCAATCGCTCTCTTTCAGCTTAAGAACTATGCAGAGGCGAAAGTCGAATATCAATGGCTCGTCGAAAGGCAGCCGAACTTATCTATCGCATATTATTTTCTCGCGATCATTCACGACCACCTGAAGGAATACATGGACGCGATGGCAAATTATCAACAATTTCTTCGCATCGCCGATGCCGAAAAGAGTAAACTGGAAATTGAAAAGGTGAATCTGCGGCTACCGGGACTTGAGAAACAGATCAAAGGCAAAAAGGGCAAAAGAAATGGGAAGTAATTGGATAGCGAGTGTTAAGGGTGCGGGAAATCGTCGTTTTGCTGCTTACTTTAGATTGCTGCTCGTAATACTTTTTTCGATAGTCTTCTCAATTTTTCCGGCCCTTGCCCAAAACGAACCGCCCGACGACATGGCTCCGCCGCCGGTCAAAAACGTCTCAAAAGCCGAACGATCACAGCTGGAATCCGAAACCGAAGTAAAAAAGCGGACAAAACTTGCTTTGGAATTGATGAATATTAGACTGCTGAAAGCCGAGGAGTTGAATTCCCGTCAGGAGTTCACGGAAATGTTTCTCGAATTGGGGAGTTTCCATGGGCTGGTGGACGATACGCTTGGATTCCTGACGCAGGTCAGCCGCGGCGACAGCGGTAAGGTCTTGTATAACTTTAAGCGGCTGGAGATCGGGTTGCGGACATTTATTCCCAGAATGGAAGGAATCCGCCGCGACCTTCCGCCGAGGTATGAGTTTTACGTTCGAATTTTAACTAAGTATTTACGCGACGCCCGGACGAAAGCTGTCGAGCCGCTTTTCGGCGACACGGTCGTCCCTAACAGGAAGACATAATGACTTACCGATTCACCCGGACATTTATAATTACATTCGCACTGACGTTTGCCTTCGGCTATTTTTTCACTTCACCGGCTGCGGCCCAGCGGCGTGATTTTATGACCGATGAGGAAATCGAATTGATCCGCGATAGTCAGGATATTGACGCCCGCATTGAAGTGTTGGCAAAGATGATCGACCGCCGTTTCGAAGTGATTGGCATCGAGGTTGGCGGCTGGAAACAGGGCGGAAAACAATCCGACACTTGGGGAGCCGCTCCGAAGGGCTCGAGTCTCGAAATACTATCCGACATTAAGAAGCTACTTCAAAAGGCGATAGACGATATCGACAATCTTTCAGAACATCCCGACTCAGCCCCAATTCGCGAAAAAGGAGACAAAGAAGCGAAAAAAGACCCGCAGCGTTTTTCCGTCGCCGTCCGAAGCCTTGCTCAGGCGGCCCAAAGATACCTGTCCGCGTTCAAAACCCTGCTCGATAAATCAACGGACGACATGGAAAAAGGCCTGCTTCTCGGATCGATGGATCTTTCAAACCAGATCATTGAATCCGTCAGTAAGCTTCCGCCGGAAGTTAAGAAAAAGTAGGCATCGCGATAATCGTGACGGAGGGATGTCTGCTACGGTGGCGACTTGAGCCGGCTGCTGATTTGTACTCTGAATATGCAAAATAACAATTTTCCAAAGCCCGACCAATATAAGCTCCCAAACGGAATCCCAGCCACACTAAAAACTGGAGACGAAAAACTAACGAACAAAAATAACCCGCCGAAATTTTCATTATTGGACTTTTGGCGATGGAGTGTGTCTGACATACTTAGCAACGCGACACGCGGGCGTTTTGCAGAGTTTATTGTCGCAACGGCTACAAAAATCGATATTGAAAAGCCGCGAGACGAGTGGAGCGCCTTCGACCTTGAAACACCGGACAAAATAAAGCTTGAGATAAAATCAGCTGCTTTTATCCAATCTTGGGATCAAAGACGAGATTCTACGATCTCATTCGGTACAAAAGCATCGTTCCACTTGGACAGTATTACAGGAAAACGGTCGGACGTAAGAAAGCGTACCGCTGACGTTTATGTATTTTGTTTGCTCAATCATAATGACAAACAAACTATTGATCCAATGAATGTGAACCAATGGCATTTTTATGTACTGGCTACAAAGGAACTTGATAATTACACGCGAAGTCAGCACTCGATAACCTTAAAATCATTACAAGGACTGACCTCGCCGGTCTTATACGATCAGCTGGATGAAGCGATTAAGGACAGGAATCAACGTAACATTGCATAGAGAATTCATATTGCTGCTACGTTTTTGAAAGCTTAAAATTATTCCATGAAAATCTCTGACCGACAATATTTTGAAGAGTTCCATTCACAGATCGGAATTGATTTAAACGGACTTGTCGAGCGCTTTGATTTTTCCGGTCAGAATGGCGATCTGAACTATCAGACACAGGCTTCGGCTGTTTATTCGTCAAACATCGAGGGGAACAGCATCGATCTAAATTCGTTTATGAATTCCAGAATGGCGAATGTAAAATTCGAGCCTCAAAAAGAAATCGATGAAATCGTTGACCTTGTTTCGGCTTACGAGTTTGCTCAAAAAGAGCCGCTTACGGAACTAAACCTTTTGAAAGCCCATTATTTATTCTCCGAACAATTTGTAATTGCCGGATTGAGGGGAAAGTACCGAAACGAAAAAGTCGGTGTATTCGGCCAGTCGGGGTTGGTTTACCTTGCCGTCGAACCCGAGCATGTGGAAACTGAGATGGTAAGTTTTTTCGAAGAAATTTCAGAGTTGCTTTCATCAAAATTGTCTTTGGAAGAGGCATTCTACTTTGCTTCATTTATCCATTTAAGATTTGCGCATGTTCATCCGTTTAGCGACGGCAACGGGCGGGCGGCGCGTTTATTGGAAAAATGGTTCCTGACGGAGCAACTTGGCAGTGAATTTTGGAAAATACCGGCCGAGAAATATTATAAGGACCACCAAACCGAATACTACGTGAACATAAACCTGGGCGTG
>JANMSP010000115.1:0-2028 GCA_031389475.1 Pyrinomonadaceae bacterium | reverse complement strand
GCCATCGCCAAGTTTAAAGCTCTTCGCCCGTTCGACTATTTTTTGAACGAATTCATCGGCAATCGTATCGATCACGACCGCTCTTGAAGTGGCCGTGCATCGCTGCCCGGTCGATCCGAACGCGCCTTGAGCCGTCGATTCGACAGCTAGGTCCATATCACAGTCTTCCAAAACGACGACCGGATTTTTCCCGCCCATTTCGCATTGAACGGGAATTCCGCGTTTCGCGGCCTGCTGATAAAGCTTTATCCCGGTTTCGGTCGAACCGGTGAATGAAACGGCGCGAACCGCCGGATGATTGACGATCTCCTCACCGACCTCGCTGCCTTTGCCGAGCACAAGATTTAAAACCCCGGGCGGAACACCGGCCTCGATGAAAATCTCGCAAAGCCTGACAGCAGTTCCCGGCGTCGATTCGGCCGGTTTAAAAACAACGGTGTTTCCGGCCACCAATGCCGGTGCGATTTTCCAAACCGGAATCGCAGCCGGAAAATTCCAGGGCGTGATAAGCGCGACGACGCCGTGCGGCTCCTTTATCGTATAGGCAAAATTCGCGGGCAGTTCCGATGGAATCGTTTCGCCGTTCATCCGTCGCGATTCACCGGCGCAGAATTCAGCGACGTTTATCGCCCGCGACAACTCGCCGCGGGATTCGGAAATCGTTTTGCCCTCTTCCCGCGTCAGCAATTGGGCAAGCTCTTCTTTATTATCTTCGATAAGGCGCGCCGCTTTTGCGATGATCCGTCCTCGTGCCGGTGCGGGCGTGTTTTTCCAGGATTTGAAAGCATTGTAAGCCGCCTCGACCGCCCGCTTTGCGTCTTCTCGAGTCGCAAGATGTGCGGTGCCGATAATGTCATCGGTGTTCGCCGGGTTAATATTCGGTGTCGTTTCAGCGGAAACTGCATCAAGCCATTTGCCATTGATAAAACTTCGGTAGATAGTCATAAATCAAAAAGAGTGCGAAATCTGTAAAACGCGAGCGGAAAATCTATTGTAAGTGAAGTAAAATATACGCAATAAGCGAATATAAGGCAACAGAAAACGGCGGGCCTTTAAATTGAAATCCAAGATGTTTCTTCGGAATAACCGATAGCTGATAATTGAGAACTGATAATCAATAATTGCTCGCGTCGTCATCTGTGAGTTTTCAACTATAATATCAGGCAAATCGATGTTCGGTTATATTTGAGTGATGGCGAACGAAAAAAACATGCGCGAATTGCTCGAAAAACGAGCGGCGGCATACAAAGACAAGATATTTCTCTACTCGGAACGTGACGGCCGCAGCTGGACTTACGAATACTTCGGCAAATCGGTAAACCGCGCCGCTAATATGCTAAAGGCAAGCGGCATCTCTAAAGGCGATGTTGTCAGCCTGCTTTTGCCTAATTCGGCCGAGTATATAATCGCTTATTTTGCTTGTTTCTCAATCGGAGCGATCGCGGGGCCGGTAAATTCCCTGCTCAAACCCGAAGAGATCGAATGGGTCATCGGAAATTCGGAATCGAAGCTTTTGATTGCCGGTTCTCAATTTGAAGCGGCATTAGACCGGATAAAGAAACCGCCCGTCATCATCATTTTCGATGACGAAGCTAAAGCAGGCAAGGAATTCAGCAAAAACCTGGAAAAGGTTGAAATTGATTCTGATGACGACGCGATAATTATCTATACGTCAGGAACAACCGGAAAGCCGAAAGGATGCCTGCTGACGCATGGAAATCTGATCGCGAATGCCCGGCAGATCACCGAATGGCTCAGGTTTACCGAATCCGACCGGCTGCTGACGATCATGCCGCTTTTTCATATGAACGCGGTTTCCGTGACGACGATGACGGCCTTGTACGCGGGCGCTTCGACCGTCGTATCGCCTAAATTCTCGGCTTCGAGGTTTTGGGATATTGTTGCGAAATATAAGATCACATCGTTTGGATCGGTCGCGACGATGCTATCAATGCTGCTACAGCGTGGGTCAGTACCGGGAGCGATAGCGACTGGGTTCTTAGCCGCGGATGAGAAGAACCCAGTCGC
>JANMSP010000107.1:0-2139 GCA_031389475.1 Pyrinomonadaceae bacterium | reverse complement strand
AATCTCCGTGCCCGCGGATTTTGTTCCCAGACCTGCAGCCAGAGCGTGTCGAAACCGTCGTTTGCGGCCAGTTTTAGAGAATGTTTCAGAAGCCGGGCACCGAACCCTTCGCCGTAAACACGTTCGAGAATATAAATGCGTTTCAGTTCGACCGGCTTATTGCCTTCGATGCAGTCGAGCGTGGAATTACGGATGAGCTTTGCATAACCCGCTGCTTTGCCGGATCGAGAAATAATCAGAAAGGTAATGTCAGCGTCTTTAAGTTCCCCGGCGATTTTCCTTATGTCGAACGCCTCCGAAATGTAACCGGCAAGATTTCCCGATTCGTCCTGCTCGAAATACGCTTCGTAAAAAGTCGCCGACGCCAGAACCGAGATCAATGCGGCATCTTCCAGATCTGCTTCGCGAATAGTTATTTCCTGCATAATAGATAAGGCAGTGTCCTAATTGCTTAGTGCCGGCTGATACTCTAAGCTTGCTTCTCCTCCTTAATCTTACTTGGCGCCCTTCGCGTCTTTGCGTGAAACCTCTTTCTTTTCTCACGCAAAGACGCAAATCAAAGCCGCGAAGAACGCAAAGAAAGACAACGCCATAAGATCAGGTCACTATCTTAAATAAAATTCAATTTCGAAATTAGCCGAGTTTCGGCATAATAGAATAAGGAATTGTATCAAACGAATTCAAGATTGAAATTCAAGGGGAGATAGATTTATGAAAAAGATCCAGATAGTGTTCATTCTCACCGGTTTGTTCGCGGCTGTCAGCACGGCTTGCGCCCAGGATAATAAAACCACTCAGGACAATAAGGCCGTTTCAAATACGTGCCAGCCGGTCGAAACGAAAGCGGCGAACGCTCCGGAACACAAACCGGCTTTTCCAGGGCAGACGCGCGGCTGTGCCGTAAAATCCGATGCCGCTTTTGAAGTCACGGTTATGGCAAAAGGCCTAAACAAACCATGGGCTGTCGAGCCGCTGCCCGACGGCAGTTTTCTGATCACCGAAAAATCGGGCCAGATGCGCATCGTTACCGCAAAAGGCGAGATCGGAGAACCGATCGTCGGTTTATTACCGGTTGGCCAGGGCGGAGTTTCGGGAGCAAGCGGCCAGGGCGGATTGCCGCCGATCACGGCTCGCGGGCAGGGCGGACTGCTGGACGTGGCCCTGAGCCCGGATTTTGCAAAAGACCGCACGATATTTTGGAGCTTTTCCGAGCAGCGTGAAGGCGGCAGCGGAACCAGCGTCGCCCGCGGCACATTCACCGCCGACCGTAAAAGCCTGGAACAGGTGCGCATTATTTTTCGTGCATTGCCGACTTATGACAACGGCCTGCACTTCGGCTCGCGTATCGCGTTCGGGCCGGACGGCAAGCTATTCGTGACGACCGGCGACCGGTTCGATAAAGAAACTACGCGCCCGCAGGCACAGTATCTGACCAGCCATCTCGGCAAAGTTATGCGTATAAATGCGGACGGTTCGGTGCCCGATGATAATCCGTTCGTCAAACAGCAGGGAGCACTGCCCGAGATCTGGTCGGTCGGGCATCGCAACCTGCAATCGGCGGCATTTGACGAACAAGGCCGGTTGTGGACGGTCGAACACGGAGCAAAAGGCGGCGACGAATTGAACCTGATCGAAAAGGGTAAGAATTACGGCTGGCCCGTGATCAGCTACGGCGAGGAATATTCCGGCCAACCGATCCCTGGCGGCATTGCGGCTAAATCGGGCTTCGAACAGCCGGTCTATTATTGGGACCCGGTTATTGCACCGTCGGGAGCAGAAGTTTACACCGGCAGTGCCTTTCCGGCTTGGCGCGGCAGCATTTTTATCGGCGGCCTGGTAACCGAGCGTCTCGTGAGGCTGGTTATAAAGGACAATCGAGTGACCGGCGAAGAGCATCTTCTAACGGACCGCAGCAAGCGAATTCGCGACGTCCGCCAAGGCCCGGATGGAGCGCTTTATGTCGTGACGGACGAGTCGAACGGAGAGCTGTGGAAGATAGCTCCAAAACGCTAAACGGCTTCGTTTATTGGGTAATCAAAGATTAGTCGGCGGGGGAGTAACGGGAGCGATATCGGCGTGGGTGTCCTTGCGCAATCCGAGTTCGATTGCGCCGGCATTTTCTGCACGCAATACATCAAT
>JANMSP010000061.1:0-6742 GCA_031389475.1 Pyrinomonadaceae bacterium | reverse complement strand
CGAGAAGTCCGGCGCCGAAGGCCGTAGTCCCTAAATAACCCGCACTGGAGATCAAAAGCTGCGAAAACCAACCTGAGCTTTCCGACCAAACGGCGCCGCTCGTATCCGGCGAAACGGTAAGACTTTGCACGCTGTTTCCGGTAAGTAAAGTTGCGAGAACGTGGGCGCCTTCGTGAATAAAGGTCGCGAAAAGCTGAAGCGGGTAAGCGATATAACCGATAAGCGGAACGTATAGCGATATCAGCCACAACCCAAGACTGATTAGGGTAGCGACGACAAGAAGATAAATTTGCGGCCGGGCGTCTTCAGCTATTTTGTATCTCATCCGTTTAAAACTCCTTTTATTCTCGACAATACTTTACATTCTATTCTATCGTAAAGTTCGATGATCGAGAAGCAGAATTAGTCGCTATCATAATCTGCTGAAATCGGATTTGCCGCCGGTTTTGGTTTCCAGCCGGATTTCTGTGATCTCTATATCTTTTTGCACGGCCTTGCACATATCGTAAATCGTCAGGGCGGCCACGGAAACGGCGGTCAAAGCTTCCATTTCTACACCGGTTTGGGAATTAGTTTTTACCGTTGCGGTCAAATAAATGCCGTATTCCGTGATTTCGGCGGTCACATCAGCTTTTGAAAGATTTAGCTGATGGCAAAGCGGTATAAGTTCGGAAGTCTTTTTTGCAGCTATTATTCCCGCGATCCGAGCTATTTCGAGCGGATTTCCTTTCGGATTTGTTTGGTTTTGGAGGATCGCTAGAGTTTCGGCGGACAGCAAAACCTTGCCGGAAGCGACGGCCGTGCGATGCGTTTCGGCTTTGTCCGAAACATCGACCATTTTGATGTTTCCTGCGTTGTCAAAATGTGAAAGCTCATTCATAGATATACGATTCTAACTATCTCGCCTTCATCAAATTTCTTTCCTTTCGGAACGACGATCAAGGCTTCGGCCCTGGCAAAACCGATAAAATCCGATGAGCCGTGCCATTTCAAAGGCGTGGCGGTAAGCACCGCGTTTACATCGGTTTCGAGCGTTGCAGGCAAATAAGTGTCGCGTTCCTTTGCTCCTTTGATCGCCGATGCCGCGGAGGCATAACCATGCTTTAGGCTCGTATTCGCTGCACTTTGCATCTGCATTATCGCCATTCTAACGAACAGATAAAATGTGACCGCCGACGAAACCGGATTGCCCGGAAGGCCGAAAATCAAAGTATCGCCAAGTTTCGCGAAGACAGTCGGTTTTCCAGGCTTCAGCTCAACTTTATCAAAAAATATTTCGGCACCTATTTCTTTTAAAGCAGTTTTCGTAAAATCATATTTTCCGACTGAAACGCCGCCAGTGATGATGAGAATTTGAGATTTGAGATTTGAGATTTGAGATAAAGAAGATGAATAGCCAGCGACGGCCAAAATAGATGTTTTTAATGCTTGCAGATCATCAGCGGCAATAGGAAGAAGTTCGGCTTGGCATCCGCTTTTTTCGCATAATGCTTTTAACATTACCGAATTTGAATCGCGGATTTGGTCGATGCCCGGAGTTTCGCCGACATCGACAATTTCGCTGCCGGTCGGGAGAATGGCAATGCTTGGGCGCTCGGAAACCTTTACCGTCCCATATCCGAAGGCGGCGATACTCGCAATCATATTTGCCGTTATCAGTTCACCTTTTATAAAGACGGTTTCACCGCTCCCGACCTCAAAACCTTTCGGCACGATAAATTGGCCCTGCTTTACGGATTCTAGAATCGTTACTTTTTCAGGTTGATCAATCGCTTCGTTAGTCAGTTCCACTTTCTGTACCGCACCAGAGCCTTTCGGGACAGGTGCACCAGTCATAATTCGTACGGACTGGCCGGACTTTAAATCGTGATGCCAGCCGCTTCCGGCGGAAGATTCACCTACTATCTTTAATTCTACCGGAGCGTTCGCGGTGTCGGCTGCGATTACAGCAAACCCGTCCATCTGCGAGCGGTCGAATGGCGGAAGATCAGTATCAGCCAGGATATTTTCAGCCAAAACGCGCCCGACAGAGTGACTCAGAGCAACAGTTTCCAGCCCAAGCGAAGGCGTTTCGCGTCTTATTATTTCGATGGCTTCATCAATCGGTATCATAATTTGGAGCCCGGACGCCCCCGTCCGGATGAGCGTTGCTTCAACGCGAACAACCCTTTTGCTGCCAAGCAAGTATTCAAGCAGTGGAACGCGTTCGAAGACTACGCGGTCGGACGAGCCGTCCGTGCTCCAGTCGGAGGCATCCGCGTTCCGTTATTTAATCAAGTAAAATTCAGTTTGCCGCGGGCGAAAGAATTTGTAGCCGGATTCAGTCATGTAGGCATCGTCTTCGCCCATTATCGTTACGCGTTGATTGTTCCATTCCGGGACGTTCGTCGATGTGTTCAGTTCAATCGAAGTATAGGAACCAAGGCGCAAACGCTCTTCCGCACCTCCAATAGCGCGGCGAAAGTCGATAGAAGCTCCGAGGCCGTGACCGTGCGCACCGATCGGGTGCGAATAGATCATTGCGTCGATGCCTTGTTTCTTGCACTCGGCCATCGTTTTGTCGTAAACCTCTGCACCGGTCATTCCAGCTCGTGCGAAATTGAACAGAATGTCCTGCAGACGATTGGTATTTTTAAGAGCCGTCTTCAATCCCGCTGGAGCATCTTTCTCGCCGCTGTTCAAAATATAGCCGTGTTTCTGCCAGTCGGTGCTGAGTCCCATGTAATTCAACCCGAAATCGACATGGACAAGATCGCCGCGTTCGAGAACGATTTTTTCGTCCGCCGTACTCAAAAACTGCTGCGAAGTGCCGGTAGTTTTCGCCCGCCGCTGGACGCGAAGGTCGGGCTGGAACCAAATGCCGAGACCGAGATTATTCACCTGCTGCATCATCCACCAACGGACGTCGCCAACAGTCGTTTTGCCCGGCCTGATGACCTCATTTGAAAATGCCCGCCGCGTAATAACGTCGGTGGCAAGTACCGCTGTGCGGTAATGTTCGAGTTCTTCGGGCAACCGTGCATCGAAAAATTCGGTCAGCAGATTCGCCGCCGAAACGAATTTCTCTTCGTTGTCCGCACCGAGCGTTTCCGCCAGAAATTTGTAGCCGTCATACGTCAGCCCGCTCTGCTGGCCGCGGCTGCCGCCGATATTTATTGCAATAGTTTTCGGATTTCGTTCATCAATAAGCTTTTTGAGAGCCGCCGGCATCTCCGCACGCGGCGGATTCATTACGGTGTAATGATTGTTCAATCTTTCTTCGAGATACCGTACCACCGCGAACCGTTCCAGCTTTCCGCCCCGTTCGATAAAAACGAAAAAGTCGCGCCGCCCGACAATCGGAATCGGCGGCACGATATGCTCAGTGACCGGATCGCTATGAAATTCTTCGTTGACGACTATCCAAACGTCAATGCCGTTTTTCTTCATCATCGGCAGCAGCATCGTGTCCAAACGCTTTTTCAGCCACGTCTCGCGGACATCCATCTGCTCACGTTGTGACAGCAGTTTCAGCATTGCCGGGATTTTTTCGCCGGATTTGTTTTGGGCTGAAAGTTCTTGAAATGCCAGCAGGCCAATCAAAATAAGTACGCCAATCCTAGAAAATCTAAACAATTGTGAAGCCTGCATAATATTAGTAATTAGAAACTTTCAGACGCACTTTCAGCGCAAAATTTTGCAAAATGATACACTGCATTTTTGGATTTATCTGCCGAGAATTTTAACATACTAAACTTTTGAAAGAGGGAAATTAATTACTGTGATTGATTTTGAATTGAGTGAAGAACATTTAGCTTTGCAGAATACCGTTCGTGAATTCGTGGCGGGCGAAGTCGCTCCCTATATCAAGGAATGGGATGAGAAGGCCCATTTTGAACGCTCCGTTTTTGATAAGATGGCCGATCTCGGGCTGATGGGCGTTTGTATTCCGGAACAATACGGCGGGGCGGGATTTGATTATATTTCGCTTGGGATCGTGTGCGAGGAGCTCGAGGCTTGTGATACTTTTTTGCGGGTTGCGATGTCGGTGCATGTCGGGCTGAACAGTTTGAGCGTTTTTAGCTGGGGAACGGAAGAGCAAAAACAAAAGTATCTGGTTCCGCAGGCGAAAGGCGAAAAACTGGCGACGTTCGGGCTGACCGAGCCGAATGCCGGTTCGGATGTGATGGGGATGCGGTCGAACGCCCGGCGTGACGGCGATGACTGGATATTGAACGGCGAAAAGATGTGGATCTCGCTTGGCGATGTGGCAGACCATTTTCTGTTCTTTTGCTGGACCGATCTTGAGAAGCAGAAAAACCGCGATCATAGCGGAATGAGTTGCTTTATTATCGAACGCACAATGCCCGGATTTTCGAGCGGAACGCTGCACGGCAAATTGGGAATTCGTGCAGGCAATACCGGATATTTTAGCTTGCAGGACGTGCGAGTGCCGCAGGCGAATATGCTCGGCAATGAAGGCGAAGGATTTAAGATTGCGATGTTCTCACTGGAAAACGGGCGTTATACAGTCGCTTCGGGCGCGACCGGCGTGATCCGAGCGGCTCGCGATGCATCAGTGGCTTATGCAAACACAAGGGAAGTGCAGGGACAGAAGATAGGCGAATTTCAGTTGGTAAAGCAAAAGATCGCAAATATGGAAGCAGATTATCAAATGTCGCATCTGCTATGGCTGAAGACCGGTTATTTGAAAAATCACGGCAAGCCGAGTGCAAAGGCAGCGAGTTTGGCGAAGTGGCAGGCGACAATCCGTTCGGAAACGGCGGCTTCGATGGCTATCGAACTGCACGGAGCGAACGGTTATACCAACGACTATCCGGTCGAAAGATACTTAAGAAATTGCAAAGCGGCGATTATTTACGAGGGAACGCGCGATATTCACACGCTGATGCAGGCGGATTGGGCGCTTGGGCTTAAGAAGGAGAAAGCGGCTCGAATCACCTTGCCGCCGTATCAGGTCGCGGAATCCAAAGATGCGGCTGCTTAGAGTTCAAAGTGCAAACTTCAGTTTGTTTTTGGGCAGTAACGTCCCGCTCGCTACCGCTCGCTACCGCTCGCAGTACTAACAGGAAACAAACTGAAGTTTGAACTCAAAACAGAAGATCATTTTTTATTGACATCATCGACGGTCAGCTTCCATTCGCCGTCTTCCTTAATAAAAACTACGTCATTGCCGTTTGGATAACCCTTACTTTTGATTTTGCCGATTGCTCGGTCGCCGGTTATTCTTTCATTCGAAACTTCACACAGTTCATTTGATACCTGATCCGTCGATAAATACTCGATAAGTGTTTTAATGCCGTCGGCCTTCATTTCCGATTCAAAATACTGGATTGTGTCATTCGAGTATAGTTTTCGAACTGCGGCTTCGTCCTTTTTGACCATAGCCGCGCAATACGCTTTGTAAACAGGCGTTAGGGTAGGTGCGTTATTCGTGACTGCTTCCGGCGTCGGTGTCGAAACGGCCAGGGGATCGGCGTTAGTATTGGTTTTTGCCGTATTCGCGTTGGCTGCATTTGTATTCGCCACGTTACCCGGCTCGCCGCTTCCGCACGCAGATAGAAAGGCGGAAACAAAAATTACGGATGTTACAAGTGATATTTTAAGGTTCATATTGTTATCCTGAGTCGAGAGTGACGCTTTCAAGCGTGATCCTCAACCAAGTTCCAAAGTATAATCAATTCAGCCAAAATGGACAAAACCAGTACCACCGAATTCCACAGGACATTCCTTATCCAGGGATTGCCGGAACCGCTCACGCGGGCGAGCAGCCATCTGCAAATATTCGACAATTATATTTCGAATACGCGAATTCGGCTGCGTTCGGTCCGCAATCCGGATACACGTGAATGGAAAAGGATTTTGCAGCAAAGGATTACGATTTCTAAGATTGCAGAGATTTTCTTGAATGACGACGAGTACGCGCAGTTTCAGATATTCGAGGGCACGGAGATTCGCAAGAACCGTTATTTTTACGATTACGACGGAACGATATTCAGTCTGGATGTATATCTAGGAAGCCTTTGGGGATTAAATATGGCGAGGATCGAGTTTGCGGACGAGGATCGGATGCGAAATTTCGCACCGCCGCCGCTCCTGATCTCGGAGGTTACGGACGATCCGTTTTTTGCGGGCGAGTCTCTTGTTCTTAAAACTTTTGCCGAAGTTGAGTCAGAAGTAGTGAAACTGGGCGTTGCGTACGACGGATCAGGGAATGGGATTCGGCCGTACATGTAGCCAGTATCGGGAGCAATAGCGACCGGGTTCTTAGTCTTGTCAGTACCGAGAGCGGTAGCGACCGGGGTCCTATACGCTAAAGGCAAAAGAACCCAGTCGCTGTAGCTCCTGGTACTGACCCATACACTATGCCGTCATTTTATTTCATTCTTGGGGCCATAGGAACGTGGCGTTCGATCGAATCGAAGATCTGCAAATATACCTTTGTCTCTCTCGGAATTAAATTCGTCCAGTTTTCGCCGCCGCGATTAATGTAGCCGGCGAGTTTTGCAGGATTGGAATTGTACCCCGCCGCCATTAATTGCTCGGGCGTTGCGATGTTGGTAAGCAGTGCATTCGATACGGCGGAACGGGAAAGCAGGTCGTTCCATGTGGACTGCATATAAAGCAGCATCGCTTGCGAAGCGTTAACGTGGTTGCGCATTCCCTCAACAAAATCGGGCATCAGTGGGATATTCGGATACTGGCTTCTGACCGACGGCGCCCCCTTCAACGACCCCTTCCC
>JANMSP010000028.1:0-12667 GCA_031389475.1 Pyrinomonadaceae bacterium | reverse complement strand
GATGTTTGCCGAGGCAAGCAACTTACGCAAGGCGTCGTTGTAGTTGATTTCAGATTCCAAATTCAAGATTCCAGATTTTTTTTCTTCCAATTTGGAATTTGAAATTCGGAATTTGGAATCTGCCATCGGCCTTTCATATTTCGGCGCCTCATCCGTCAGCGCGAGAACCGGCATATCGGCCTCCAGAACTCCGTTGTGAACGATCTTTAGGCGGTCGCCTTCGACTACCTTGCCGATCACCACGGCGTCGAGATCCCATTTATTAAATATCTCGACGACCTGTTTTTCGCGGCCCGCAATCGCGACGATCAGCATCCGCTCCTGCGATTCGGAAAGCAGCATTTCGTACGCAGTCATTCCGGTTTCACGCTGCGGAACGAGCGTGAGGTCAATCTCCAATCCAGTCCCGGCTCGTGCGGCCATTTCAACGGAAGAAGAAGTTAAACCGGCGGCTCCCATATCCTGAATGCCTTCAATGGCACCGCTTCGCATTGCTTCTAAACACGCTTCGAGCAAGAGTTTTTCCAGGAATGGATCGCCGACCTGAACCGTCGGACGTTTTTCGAGCGCGGCATCGTCGAACTCAGCGGATGCCATCGTAGCACCGTGAATGCCGTCCCGGCCGGTTTTTGCACCGGCATATAGCACCGGATTGCCGATGCCGGAAGCCTTACCAAAAAATATCTGATCTTTGCGGACGATGCCGAGTGCAAAAGCATTTACCAGTGGATTAAGGCTGTATGATTCGTCAAACACGACCTCGCCGCCAACGGTCGGAACGCCGAAACAGTTTCCGTAATGCCCGATGCCTTCGACACAGCCTTTCAGGATCGACCTGTTACGGTTGCCGTGCTTTGGATCGTTAAGCGGCCCGAAACGAAGGCTGTTCATCGCGGCGATCGGCCGTGCGCCCATCGTAAAAACATCACGCAGAATTCCGCCGACACCGGTCGCGGCTCCCTGGAAGGGCTCGATAAAGCTCGGATGATTGTGTGATTCGACCTTGAACGCGACGCACCAGTCGTCGCCGATATCGACAACACCCGCATTTTCGCCCGGCGGTACGATCACCCGCGGCCCGGAAGTCGGAAGACGTTTAAGGTGAATCCGTGAAGATTTGTACGAACAATGCTCCGACCACATCACGCTGAAAACGCCGAGTTCCGTCATATTCGGCTCGCGTTCCAAGATCTTTACGATTTTCGCGTATTCCTCTGCTGTCAGATTGTGCTGGGCGATTATTTCGGGCGTGATTGCGGTCATTTGTTTATTTCTCGATCAAAAATTCCTAATTGAAATAAACAATGGATTTTATGCGGTTTGGAACATTTTTTCAACTTCGTTCTGAGTTCAAGCTTCAGCTTGTCTTAACTCTAAAGCCTAAGACAAGCTGAAGCTTGAACTCAGAACATTGGAACTACTGCACAGCGGGTGCACCCATTGCCGCCCATTCTTCTTTTGCAGGGCCGTAAACTCCGGGAACGGCAAGCCCGGCCTGACGCATTAAGACTGTCATCTGACCGCGGTGATGCGCCTGGTGCATCATTAAATAAAACAGTGTCATGCCGCGGCTCCAGGTTTCGCCGTACATTTGATCTTCTTGCAGCAATGTCTCGTCCGTCCAGTTCTTGCCGACCTCGTCCGAGACAGATTTTCCTGCTTTTTCATAAGCCGCCGCAATTTCTGAAACACTCGTCGGACACTCCTCATCGAATCCCGGAGCGTCAACCGTAAGGCCGACAAGCCCGAGCATCTCACCAAGCGTCTGAGTTGAATGCCACGCCAGAAAACCGACCGAGCGGCCGTCATCCGAAACTTTTTGATTTATCGTCTCATCTGTCAATGCATCAATAATCTTGCCCGTCGCTTCCGCCTCGTACGCCCAATCTTTTTGAAAATCTTCGATCTTTCTTATCATAATCCTGCTCCTTTATTTAGTTTATGCAATTTTGTTGCATCAATGAAATAACACGATTAGGTTCGGAACGCAAAATCTTAAGTATTAATTTTTTGGTATCGGAGCGGGAAGAACTTTTGCCAGTTCGGCTTCCAAGATTTCCATCGTAACTTTTCCCTGACGAAGATACGAGGGCTTACCCGAAGCATCGAACAATATCGTAAATGGCAGGCCGCCGGTCCAATCTTGAGTGACCAGGGCAATGGCGGCGTTTTCGTCCGCTGTCTTTAAGAGATACGCGGGCATCTCCGCCTTCATTTCCGCGAGAAATTTTGGCACATCGCGGTTTATTTCGGCGAGGTCGTCGAGCGAAATCGTTATGAAATTAATCCGGCCTTTGAAATCGTTGTCAATCTTAACGAGTTCAGGAAATTCCTCGCGGCAAGGTTCGCACCATGTCGCCCAGAAATTTATGAGCAGCGGTTTGCCGTCCGGTTGAAGGAGTTTTTTGAGAGAGATTTCGTTGATCTGCGTGACTTTGGGCAGTGAAGCCGCAATTTTAGGTGATGCGGTTTTCACTTGTGCGTGAAGTCCCGTAATCAAAAAGGCTGTGAGAAGCCAAATATACAGACTAAGTTTCGCGGTTTTCAAGTAATTAGGATCTATTGACATTCGGTTTACAAATCGGTGTCAGCACGAAAGGTACAGAGTAAATGATTTGCTCCGCACCTTCGGCGCTTTTGTACTAATCCTATTTCTCTACGCGTTTTATCGAGCAGCCAAAGGCATTTATGCGGCTTTTCTTTACCGGCTGCCCCGACATCGACGAATCGAAAGCCGTCCGTAAGTAATTGCTGGTAATGCTGTCGCCTGCACGGCTGTTGTCGATTGCACCGTGATAGACGAGCTTATTTTTGGCGTCGAAATAATAAACTTCCGGCGTAACCGTTGCTCCGAGTTTGTCGGCGATAACGTTGCCCTTATCGATCAAAACGGGAAATTTGTAGTTCTCCGCCGCATTGGATTTAACCCGATCGAGTCCCTCGGTGGCATTTGAATTAATCCCGACAAAATTTATCCCTTTTGCCGCGTAATCCGCCGCTACCTGGCTGATTCGCTCGTTATAAACTTTGACTACCGGGCATTGGGCCGAAAGAAAAATAACGGCGGTCCCGTTTTTCCCCTTCAGATCGTTAAAAGAATGGCTCTTCCCGGCAGCGTCCGGCAAACTGAAATTTTCCAGCGTAGTACCTATTGCAAAATCACCAGCATTACTAACATTCGAAATAAATCCGAATGCGATTAACGCTAAAATAGTAAAACAAACAACGCTCCTTCGTCTCATAGCTTTAAACTCCTTTTGAATTAGAAAATCATACATTAGCTTATCAGGACAAACCTTTTCGATACAAGTTCTGAGCTATTTTACGCGCCCGTGATTTTCAAGGTTTCAGAATGGAACAAGTTTTGACTCATTTGACTGTATGTCATTAGGGTTCGGGTAGTTAGCATCACCTGCGTAAGCGGCGGTACCGACCCGTCGTCTTATCCTTTAATTGATTACTAATGCTATAATTTGCCCGGATTCTAAACGTGCCAACAACCGGTGAAAAATTCGGACAATACGAGATAATCTCCGCTATCGGTGCCGGCGGGATGGGTGAAGTGTTTTTAGCGCGGGACATGCGTCTAGGGCGCAAAGTCGCCTTGAAATTCCTGGTCGCCGGGCTTGCCGCTCAGCCCGAGCACCTCGACCGCTTCATCCATGAGGCCCGTGCGGCATCCGCGTTAAACCATCCGAACATCTGCACTATCTACGAGATAAATGAGACTGGCGATGTTCCATTCATTGCGATGGAATTTATCGAAGGCGAAACGCTGGCGGATATGATCGGTCGGCGCAGGCGCAACGCCCGACAAACGCTGGCGATTGCCGTTCAGGTCGCGGACGCATTGGCTGAAGCACATGCCAACGGTATCATTCATCGCGACATCAAACCCGCAAATATTATCGTTAACGCCCGCGGCCAAGCGAAAATACTAGACTTCGGTTTGGCAAAAAGAGTCGTGGAGGAATCGGGCGATTCTGCTAATAAAATGCAGACCAAAGCCGGAATGATTCTAGGTACCGCGTCATATATGTCGCCCGAACAGGCTCGCGGACTTGAGATCGATGCGCGATCAGATATTTGGAGTTTCGGCGTTTGCCTTTATGAGGCGTTGACCGGAAAACAGCCTTTTTTTGCCGAAACCACTGCGGATACAATTGCTGCGATCTTAACCCTGGAGATACCGCCGCCCTCGACATATTTTGCAGAGATACCGGCTAGGCTTGAAAACATCGTGATGAGATCGCTAAACAGGTTTCCCGATGAGCGTTATCTGACGGCAAACGAAATGCTTGCCGATCTGCGGAATCTGCAAAAACAGTTCGAAAACGATTTCGGATCCGCGCCGGACATAATTTCGACGCCCGACGAACCAACAGGTATATTCGAGACGGCCACCACGGAAGTTGCCGTTCCGCCGATCACGGGCAAAGACCTGCGGCTGCGAAATCTCCGGCCGAACAATCTTTCAAGCTTCTATTCACCGATTATCGGACGAGAAAACGAGATCGCTTCAATCATAAAACTTCTGCGTGACGGTGAGATCAGGCTTTTGACAATGACCGGCATCGGCGGGACCGGTAAAACAAGGCTCGCACAAGCCGTCGCCGAAGTAGCGCTCTTAGATTTCCAAGACGGCGTCTTCTTTATCGAAATGGCGGCGGTTAGAGATCCGGCTTTGGTTGCATCGACGATAGCCCACCCGCTTGGCGTAAAAGATGCCGGCAGCCGGCCGCTCAATGACGTGCTCACTGAGCACCTCAGCGGCAAGCAAATACTGCTCGTTCTCGACAATTTCGAACAGATCGCGGCGGCGGCCCCGCAAATCTCGGAGCTGCTGATGGCCACGACGCGTCTGAAAATTCTCGTGACCAGCCGCTCGATTTTGCACCTTACTGTTGAAACCGAGTTTGCCGTGCCACCGCTGGCCACACCCGGAACAGGGGCAAAAAGGTCTTTTGAGGAACTAGGCGGCATGGAAGCTGTTCGGCTTTTCGTTGAACGAGCCCGTGCCGCGAAGCCGCATTTCCGCCTTACTGCTGAAAATGCAACCGTGATAGGAGCGATTTGCGAACGGCTTGACGGCCTGCCTCTGGCAATCGAACTTGCCGCCGCTCGCATCCGTATCCTTTCGCCCGCCGCGATCTTGGGAAGATTGGAAAATTCCCTCGGTTTGCTGACCGGCGGAGCCCTTGACCTTCCCAAACGTCAGCAAACAATGCGCGGAGCCGTCGATTGGAGCTACGATCTACTAAACGAAAGCGAAAAATCATTGTTCAGGCGGCTGTCAGTGTTTGCTGGCGGGCTTCGTCTCGAAGCTGCGGAAGAAGTCGGAGCTTGGCAGAATGCAGAAGGCGGTGAAGACCAGAGTTTAATTGGCGAAAACCTGTTTCTGCGAACTGTTCACGGCCAACTGCCTACTGTCCTCGACGGCATCACGTCCCTAATCGACAAGAGCCTGCTTATTCAAAAAGAGCAGCCGGACGGCGAGGCCCGGTTCCGAATGCTTGAGGTCGTCCGCGATTTTGCGTTTGAATCGCTCGATACGGCGGGAGAGACACATGCAGTTCGCCGAATCCACGCGGAGCATTTTGTTGCGTTCGCGGAGCGGGCAGAGCCGTTTGTTCAGGCCGCGCAGTCTGCGGAATGGCTCGACCGGCTCGAAGAGGAGCACGACAACCTTCGTGCAGCGATGCGTTGGTCGCTGGATAATGATCCGTCGATGGCCGTGCGGCTTGCCGTTGCCCTGCGAAATTTCTGGCTGTTGCACAGCCATTTATCGGAAGGCTATGCGTGGTTAAAGTCCGCCTCGGAGCACAGCGGCAGACTGCCTGCACCGCTTCGTTTCAAACTGATGAACGGCCTGGGTCTCGTGGCCAGGTGGCGCGGTGATTACGAAACAGCGGGAAATGCTTATGCAGTCGGGCTCGCGGCGGGACAGGAAGCTGATGATAAACAAGGCATCGCGCTCTCAAGCCGCGGCCTCGGGCTTGTCGCAATGCAGCAAGGCGAGATTCAGGTGTCGAGAAAATATTTCGAGTCCGGCTTGAAGATCAGCCGAGAATTGGTAGATAAATTCGGTATTGCCCTTTCACTGAGTTTTCTCGGCGACCTCGCACGAACGGAAGGCGACAGCCCCGCCGCCAAGCCTCTTTTTGAAGAAGCGCTGAAGCTTTTTCGTGAACTGGACAACAAGAGCGCGACCAGTGATACGCTGAATAATCTGGGAGCCGCCGCACTCGGGGACGGCGATCCGCAAGCCGCCGGGCAACATTTTTCCGAAGCACTAAAAACCGCTAATGAGCTGGGGAATAAGATTACGATTTCATGTTCGCTGGACGGTTTCGGTGCGATTGCGGCCGATCGTGGCGGATTCGATCTCGCCGCGCGTTTGTCCGGAGCGGCGAAGAATCTCCGCGAGTCCATAGGCTATAAGATCGAACCCGCCGAACGTGTTTTTCGCGATGCTTACCTTTCTAAGGTACAGGAAGCATTAGATAAGGATTCCTTTGAAGCTGAACAGAAACTTGGGCGAAGCATGATGCTTGAAGATGCATGCGATGAAGCCCTGAAAAGCATCGTAACGCTCGAAAAAACGCAAATGCTGCCCGGCGTCTAGGATTCATTTCACGCAAGTTGCTAGTTAGGCGAATTAAGAAATTTACCCGCGAAAGAACGCGAAAAGGCGCGGGAATTGGAAGAAAACAAATACGATTCGGTTTTATTTCGCGTAATTTCGCGGGCAAAATTGTTTAAGTTTGGTAACGAACGACTTGGGCTTGTTCAGGCAAAAATTCGAGGCAGGCGTCTCTGCAAATTTTTCGGAAGGAGTATCTCCATCGCGTCATCGACAGTAACAATACCCGCGATATCTCCTTCGTCATCGATCACCGGCAGTGCAAGCAGATTGTATTCCGAGATAGTTTGGGCAACGTTTTCAGCGGAATCGGACGGATGGGCAAACTGGAATTTGTCACGCATTACGTCCTCAAGAGCGAGTGCCGGATCGGCCAGGATCAAACTTCTCAAGCTGATAAGGCCGACGAGCTTCCATGAATTCTCTTCCTCTACGACATACAGGTAATAGATCATGTTCGGCGTTTCCGCCATTTCGCGGAGACGGGCTATTGTTTCTCCGACCGTCAAAGCTTTCGGGAAAACAATAAATTCCGTCGTCATAAGGCCGCCGGCCGTATCGTGTTCAAAATGCATCAGCTCGGCGACATCGGCCTTTTCCTCATCTTCCATCAAATTAAAAAGCTCTTCGGCCTTCTCATCCGAGAGCTCTCCAAGCACGTCTACAGCATCGTCCGGGGACATTTCTTCGAGAATGTCTGCGGCCCGTTCCCCGTCCATATCTTCCAGAATTCGGGCCTGGGCCTCAGTGGACATTTCTTCTAAGGTATCGGCCGCGAATTCGTTATCGAGGCTTTCGACAACCTCTGTCCGATGTATAGGCGAAAGCCTTTCGGCGAGCTGAGCGATCTCGACGGGGTGAAGGCGCGAGAGTTTGTCCTTTGAAGATTTAAGCTGAACTGTAACGGTTGCGGTATCGGTCGCCAGATATCCGACGTCCGCCCAATCGATGACCTCGACCGGCCGGTCGCTGCCGTAAAATCCCTTGGGCATCAAACGTCTTAAGAACCCCTGCAAACTCACATCCGCGCCCGAGACGCGCCAAAAATCTCCGGCATCTATTAGCTGCACATCATTCACACGCACAACTCGTTTGCCGTCAACGTCGATCAATTGATTGTCGAGAACATCCTTTCCCAAAAGCACTTCGCCGCTGCGCCGCTCGAATGGCGTTAAATCGAGTTTCGCCGAGCTCATTTTCGCACCTTGCTCGCCGAGCGTGGCAATGTTACGTCGCGGAATAAAGAAATTCCGGCGCCCGAATCTGGCCACAAGTCCGATCACCGGCGGGTATTCGTCAACGCCATATTTCACAAGAACGTCTGAGATCGCTGCGATCTTTTCGCTCCTCGCATCAAATACGGGACGTTTTAGAATTTGCGACAAATAGAGCATCAATTAAAGATAGCCTATGTATCAAAATGCGTGAAGCCGCGCGCACAATTTTGCTTTCACTTTGTACAAACTTATGCTAATCTTATCTTTGCAAAACATTGTTTGTCATTGCAAAAGTTTTTGGAACAAGTTCACCTTTACTCTTTTCTAAATTATAAGAACGCTGATTTAAATTAGTGTTCACGGGAAATCTATCTTTCTTTGGCCGTAGTGTCATAAAGGCGTTTCCCCAGCCCCTCACGTTCACCAAATGAATAAATCTTACGCAGTAATCCTTAGCATATGCTTTTTGGCTGTCACCGCTTCCGCTCAAAAGGGTGGCCGGGTGTTCGACAATTTCGACCGCACGCAGGGAGTGCAGGTAATGGTCGCGCCGCCTCCGTCATTGAGTCCGGTCAGTAAAAAACTCGTTAAGAAAACCGGCAAGAGCAGTAAGGTAGCCGTATTGACTGATACGGTGGCGAAGAATAAAAAGACCGGTTGGGTCGTTTCCGTGAAAGACGGGTTGGCTAACCGCGAAACCGTGACGCCCGTCAGCAAACTCGTCATGGGTTCCAGCCCTCATTTGAAGGGTTTTACGACCGGCAATCCGGTTTATGATTCATTTATTGTTGATTCATCGCGCAGATATTCGATCGACCCACTGCTGATATACGCCCAGATGCACCAGGAATCATCGTTCAAACTCTCGGCGACATCGCACAAGGGTGCAAGCGGCCTGATGCAGCTTATGCCCGCCACGGCCCGGCGTTTCGGTGTTACCCAGATCTACGATCCGAAACAGAATATCGATGCCGGCGTCAAATATATGCGGTGGCTGCTCGATACATTTGGCGGAGATGTCGTGCTTGCCCTCGCGGGTTACAACGCGGGCGAGGGTGCAGTAATGAAATATGGTCGAAACGTTCCGCCGTACCGTGAAACAAAGGAGTATGTCCGCCGGATAACCTCCAGGTATTACTCGATCTCAAACCCGAGCTACGTAGAGTCCTCGAGGCGAAACACCGGCACAATGGCCGCAAAACTCGAGCAAAAGGATTCCCGCCCGCTGACCGTTTACGAACCAAGCCCGCTCACCATCCGCACATCGGACGGCAAAATGATCCTCGTCAATCAGTAATTTTTTCGCGGCAGTGGGTCTGATTGCAGAAGCCTGACCGTTAGGGAGGGCTTTCTTCACCTCAACCGCAAGCCCTCCCTAACGATCAGGCTTCTGCCCCGGACAAGAGACTTGCGGCCATTTAACCGGCCGCTTTTTTGCGCCAAAATAGCGACCCTTAACGCGAACTAAAAACGAGGATGGAGTCGACGAAACCGTAATCGGCCGCGGCCGGTGGTGAGCATTTTTGCGGCTCAACCGAACTTTTTCACGCCCGCCTTCTTTGCGGCCTTTTGCAGATCCTCGTCTAGCGTTGCCAATGATATATCCAGTCTTACGGCTAGCTCAAGGTAGGAGGCATCATAGGACGACAGTTTGTATTTACGGACCAAACGAAGCGTACCGGATAGAGAATGTTCGAATGTCGCCGTGTCCGGTTCGATGTTCAGACCTTCTAGCATCCCTATGAATGCGTCGGTCCGTGCAGCTTTCACCACCGATTTTGCCTCGGCACGAGAGAGAACATTTGCCGCCTCAAGTCCCCAGGTGACAGGCACGATCGCTCCCTGATCTTTGAGCGCGGTTAAAATTTTGTCAGCATACGCGAGGTCTTGCGGGCTGCCATCCTCAAAGAACCAACGCATCGTTACGGAATTATCAAGTACGAAACTCAATCACGTCCCTCCTCGATAAGCTCTTTGATGTTGACGCCCTTGATGCGGCCCCTCGTCCGAATAAATTCCTGCATCCGCTCAACCGCCGCAGCCCTGTCCTTTAAGCGCTCGCCGCCGCTCGGCACCAGATCCGCAACCGCCTTGCCGCGATTGGTAATAGTAAAACTTTTCCCCGCCTTCACCTGCCGCAGCAATTCCGGCAGCTTCGTTTTTGCTTCGTAAGAACCGATTTCTGTTTTCATATCTTTCTTCTGTAGACCAGTATAATAGACTAGTCTATTAAAAACAATGAGTCGACCGAAGAATGTAAATAAATAGCGGCAAAGCACCGCACCGCGAAACGAAAAGCGAACACTGTCAGTTTAACGCTTTCAATGTTATCCTATTGAAAAATATATGGACTTTGCCAACGGAGCCGCTGGGCAAGCAATACAACCCGAAACGTCAAATGGCGAACGCAATAAACTCGCCCGGTCAGATCGCGCGTTTCACGATTGGTATCGATTTGTTTTATCGTATCCGCCGCATCTCGTGAGGCAGTATTTTACGGAATTCGGACTCGGCGAAACCGATCTGGTTCTCGATCCCTTCTGCGGAACAGGGACGACGGTCGTCGAAGCAAAACTTCAAAATATTCCGGCTGTCGGAATAGAGGCAAATCGATTCGCTCATTTTGCGGGAAATGTAAAGATTGATTGGAACGTCAACGCCGAAGATTTGCTGGATCACGCTAAAGGTATTCGTAACCGAACGATTTCCCGCCTGATCAGACAGGGCATTTCTGATGAACCCGGACAACACATAAATATTCCCGAAAACCTTCGACAACTTTTGCCCGAACAGCAAAGAATCATTCTCAAGGATTCGATTAGTGCGCTTCCTCTTCACAAATCGCTCACACTCTTGGACGAGATCGATCGATTTAAGATTACAAGTTTTAGTAAGTATTTCCGTTTGGCATTCGCAAATGCTTTGGTTTATAAAATCAGCAATTTGCGATTCGGCCCCGAAGTTGGAATTGGCAAGGCAAAGGAAGATGTTTCGGTTGTCAGTCAATGGTTTGACGAGATTAAAAGAATGAGCGCGGATATTAAGAGCGTCGCCGATAGTGATTACCCCGATGCCCGCGTTATTCTTTCCGATTCCCGCGATGTTTCAAAGCTTTTGGGTGATCGAAAGGTCTCTGCTGTTATAACTTCGCCGCCTTATCCAAACGAAAAAGACTACACCCGAACCACTCGACTCGAATCTGTAATGCTTGGCTTCATTGCAAACAAAGCAGAATTGCAAGCGATGAAGAAATCAATGCTTCGCTCGAACACTCGCGGGGTTTATAAGGATGATGATGATGACAAATATGTGAAGGATATTGTCGAGATTCAAAATATTTCGCGGCAAATTGAAGAACGGCGAATTGAATTGGAAAAGACTTCAGGATTTGAACGTATGTATGCCCGACTTACCAAATTATACTTCGGTGGAATGGCAAAACATCTTATTCAACTTCAGGCAGTCTTGAAACCCGGAGCACATTTGGCCTACGTTGTAGGCGATCAAGCGTCGTATCTTCGGGTTATGATCAGAACCGGACAAATCCTCTCAAGAATTGCCGAATCTATCGGATATGAGACTGTGAAAATTGATCAATTTAGAACTCGATTTTCAACGGCTACGAAAAGCGATCTCAACGAAGAGGTAGTTGTTTTGCGATGGCCCGGCTAACAAATTTCAGAAATGGCAAAATCAGTAAACGGACGAAAAGAAAAATCTAAAGAGAGTGACAGTCAAAATCGGCATAGGAAGTTGCTTGACGATATTTTCTTCACGCATTACAAGAAGGGACAGACGGAATTGTCGTTTCTGAAGGAAGATATTGTCACAACGGCTGCCAGGCTTGATGTTCTCATACCCAAAAATGTTCCGGACATGATTTACGAATTCCGGTCTCGTGGCGGCAAAAGCCAACGGATTGTCGATACCGAGCCAAAAGGATTTCTTTGGATTATTCGTGGAGCCGGTAAAGGTAAATATAAGTTCGCCTTAGTAAAGTATTTTTCGTTTGCTCCTCAGAAAGGAGCGGTGGAAACGAAATTACCCGATGCAACTCCCGGTGTAATCGTTAGGTATGCGTGGGATGATGAACAGGCGGTGTTAGCAAAAATCCGGTTCAATCGTTTGATTGATATATTTACCGGATTGACATGTTACTCACTACAAAGCCATTTCAAGACCTCGGATCCAGATGTGGGTCAGTTCGAAACCGACGAAATTTATATCGGAATAGACAAACGCGGCGTGCATTATGTGATACCTGTAGAGGCCAAAGGAGAAAAAGATGAACTTGGGATCGTTCAAATTGAGAATAATTTCTCAATCGGGCGAAAACCGAAGTTCAAAGGCCTTATTTGTAAACCCATCGGGGCTCAATTCAGTAAAAATGGACCAATAGTCCTTCAGGAGTTTGCAATGATCGACAATGAGATTCGGCTCGCCTCTGAAAAGCATTACCGACTTGTACCGCCCAATGAGCTTTCGATTGACGAACTTGAAGAATACAAACAAGGATTCATCTCTTAAAATATATCTAACATTCGTGTTTCTTTCTCGCACCCTTTCTTTTAGTTTCGGTTCTGAAAGGTCATCGGATGTTCGGGCCTTTTTATTTCCATGAACGAAACAGATTCAATGCAAATTTTGAATTTAGAGTGAAAAATTGGTAAAACCCGTACGACACCTCTCGCGGTTCCGATCGGGCGTAAGTTATTATTGCAAGACAAAATTATGTACTGTATAAAATGCGGGAAGGAGAATGGGGACGAGGCGGTGTTTTGCCAGAAGTGCGGGAGTGCTTTGGGGG
>JANMSP010000511.1:0-3981 GCA_031389475.1 Pyrinomonadaceae bacterium | reverse complement strand
TTTGTCGCCGAATCCGAGATTATAGACCCCTTTGATGTTCGTTTCGCTGTATTGAACAAGTTTTGAGATTTTACCATTCGGGCCTTCACTAATGAATTCAAAAACGGTAAGCGTCTTTTCGGCTTTAAGCTCATAGCGTTCAAATTTCAGCATAAAAAATGGCGGCACTCATCAATACAAATATCCGAATAATTTCATCTTTCGTGGTCATAGTTGAATAGCTCGATAAAATGCGCGGTGAAAAGCTGGCGGGCGAGCAGGCGTTTGTAGCTTTCGGTGCCGCGAATGTCTGAGATCGGGGATATTTCGGCCTGTATTATTTCGTTTGCCTGAGCGATGGTAGCCGCGTTTACAGGTTCGCCTATTAGAAACTCTGAGGTTTCTTTCAGATATAGCGGTATCGGTGCGACGCCGCCGATGGCGACGTGGGCGGTTTCAATTGTTGACGGGGCGATTGGAATGTCAGGCAGCAAAATCGTCGGGATCGGCGGGCCGGAGTCTGCCAGTTGAATCGAGATCGCGGTGTTTACGGTTGCGATGTCGAGGTATGTGCGTTTGCAGACCTTTTCGAAATTGAAGAAAAAACCGGTCCCGGGTTTGCGGAAACGGATCTGCTTGATAAATTCGTTGTCGGTTTTTGCGAGGCGTTTGTAATCGAGATATAAATTCCGCAGTGGCATTTCGCGGCCGTTTTTAAAGATGATTTCCGCGTCGAGTGCGAGAAACCAAATAGTCATATCGCCGATTGGGGAAGCGTTTACAAGGTTTCCGGCGATTGTCGCCATATTGCGGATCGGTGTCGAAGAAACGAGCTTTATCTGCTTGTAAAGGTCGGGAAAAATCTCCTGCATTAGCGGTGAGACGAGCAAGTCGGTGACGGTCGCGGAGGCTCCGATCTCAATATTGCCATTCGATTCGCGAATGCCGCGCAGCGCTTCGTCGTAGAAAAGATTGTTTGCCGGAGCCTCGGTCATCTCATCGTGCCGCTGAACGTATAGATCGGTGCCGCCGCCGACGAAAACGGAACGCCGGGCGTTAAGGGAAGATTTGCTGCTTTTTACGGTTATTTTTGTCAGTCTTTCAGAAACTCCGGCGAAGTATTTCGGGACGTTGCCACTATCGATGGCCAGTGATAACCCACCCGCTAACGCAGGCGGTTCTGACTTACTGACAACTGACAACTGACTACTGACAACCGCCGCCGCCCGTTCGATGGACTTATAACCTGTGCAGCGGCAGATGTTTCCGTCGATTGACGACACGGCCATCTCGCAGGTTTTCGGGGTGTCGTCGATGCAAAAACCGGTCAGCGACATAACAAAACCGGCGGTGCAAAATCCGCATTGCGTGCCGCTTTCGTCGACCATCGCCTGCTGCACGGGCGTCAGATCGCCGTTTTCGGGATTGATGCCTTCGATTGAAACGATGTGCTTTCCGTGTGCGTTCGCGAGCGGCATCAGGCATGATGTCATCGTGCGGTAATTCACTTTTTCGCCGACGAGTTCGCCGACCAGAACCGTGCAGGCGCCGCAATCGCCCTCGCGGCAGCCGATCTTTGTTCCCTTTAAATTTTTGTGATAACGGACAAAATCGAGCACGGTCGTGCCGGACGGCAAGCCCGTTTCAATTGTTTGATTGTTAAGTATAAATTCGATCATCAATTTTGGCAGAAGCCTGACCGTAAGGGAGGGCTATCTTAACGCCAGGCCAGAAGAAAGCCCTCCCTCACGGTCAAGCTTCTGCCTTTAAAACCGGCGAATCAGCACGACACCGGCCGTTATCAGCAGGATTCCCGCGATCCGTGAAAAGCTAATCGGTTTTATCTCGACACCGAGCAGGCCGAAATGGTCGATCAGGATCGTGACGATCATTTGTCCGGCGACGATCAGGCTGAAAGACATCGCCACACCCAGTTTCGGCACGAGCGTTACCGTCGCCGCGACAAAAAAAGCCCCAAGCAGGCCGCCGATCCACGCTATTGCAGCCGCGTCTTTAGCCGCCGCCAGGTTGCCGAGCGGAATTCCCGAAATCAAGATATACGCGAACAGAGCAACCGTGCCGACAAGAAAAGAAATGAACGCCGCGAGAACCGGACTGTCGACGAAAACCGCCATTTTATTATTGGTCGCGGCCTGCGTTGGCATCATCGCACCGGCGAGCAGGGCGATCAAAAGATAGAAGTAATTGTTAGACATTAAGTCCCAAAGCTGTCATCAAATTGCTGCTAAGTTATTTTATTAGAATATTTGATCCACCAGCTTGCGGCTTCGCCGCCCTATTTGCAGAAAAGCTGTACTTTTCCGACTGGTACTGGAAATTGTCTTTCGGCTATGCAGCCGGTTCAATAGCATCGAAGAGCGGCGGCATAGCCGCATTTCTTTTACGCGAACTTCGGAAAAGCATAGCTTTTCCGCACATAGGCGGGCATAGCCCGGAGACCGATCCAGGAAGTCTAATACTCGATTTTATCTATTTTCCCCATCCATTTTTCAAAAACGGCTAATGCTTCGTCTCTCAGAAGGCTCATGGTCGGAACTGACCTTTCCGATGGCTCTTTTCCGATCTCTTCATAAATAAAAGCATCGTCGAATCCCGCCTCAGCAGCATCTTCGCGGCTGCACGCCATAAATATCTTCTCCAGTCTTGCCCAGTAGATCGCTCCAAGGCACATCGGGCAAGGTTCGCAGGATGTGTAAATTGTGCAGCCATCAAGTTGAAAAGTGCCGAGTTTCTGGCACGCATCGCGAATTGCGACGACTTCCGCATGGGCGGTCGGATCATTCGCGGATGTTACCTGATTATGGCCTTCGCCGATGATCTCGCCGTTTTTAACCACTACACAGCCGAACGGTCCGCCCCCGTTATCGTCAACGCCTTCTAAAGCCAGAGCTATTGCCCGGCGCATAAACTTTTGGTCGCCTTCCGTCATTGCCATTATTTAGGTCTTACTTTGATCTCAAACAGGTTCTTCCACTTTTTGCCCGTAACGAAAATTCTGTCGGCGGCTGCGTCATAAGCAATTCCATTCAGCGTGTTTTCGCCCTCGGACCTATCATCCTGATCGTCCGGCGATATTCCGGACAGGTCGAGCCAGCCTACGACCTTGCCGGTTGCGGGGTCGATACGGGCTATGTGGTTAGGCTTGCCCAAAGTCTCCGGGTTTTCGGAGTGCCAGATATTCGCCCAAATTTCGCCTTTCACATATTCGAGCTCGTTAATTTCCATAAGCGGCCTTCCGTTTTCACGAAAAACGACAATCGTGCGGACCGTTTGAAAAGTTTCCGGATTTATGACGCGAAGCACATGCGTTCCGTCACTCATTATCAAATTTGTGCCGTCGTTGGTCAGGCCCCAGCCCTCGCCCGAATACCGCATTTCCTTCAGCAACTTGAAATCATTCAAACCATAGACAAACGCCGTCTGCTCTTTCCAGGTGACCTGATAGATCTTGTCGCCGAGAATGGTCATTCCTTCCGCGAAATATTCGGGTGGCAGGTCGTACTTTTGAAGTATCTTGCCCGAGTTCAGATCAACTTTGCGCAAGGTCGATTCTTCGTAATTGCCGGCACTTTCGTAAAGGATCCCGTCATTGAAAACCAAACCCTGTGTAAATGCACGGCGGTCGTGCGGGTAAGTTTTGACGATGTCGTATGTATAAGTCGGCACGTTTGAGGAAGCCTTGTTGGCGTTGGAATTATTGGCCGTCGGTGTATTGGCTTTTGATGTGTCCGACTGCCCGCCGCAGCCAAAGGCAATCACGAAGGCACAAAAAAGAAGGGATAATCGCATACTATTTTTTCAAAGCCCGGTCTATGGCGTTGCTGAATGCCTCGGCCGAAAGCCTGCGAACTTTGACGCCGTTTACGAAAATTGCCGGTGTCCCGCCGATGCCGTAAAGCTTGCCGTCGGCCATATCTTTCCTCACTTCCACCGCGGCTTTTTCGCTTGATAAGTCTATCTCAAACTGCTTCACATTCAAAC
>JANMSP010000048.1:0-3703 GCA_031389475.1 Pyrinomonadaceae bacterium | reverse complement strand
TGCGGCAGGGCTGGGTTGTTTCGATCGGGCATACGAAGGCCGATACGAAAACTTTGGACGATGCGTGTAATGCCGGTGCAAAACATTTGACGCATTTTTATAATGCGATGACCGGGCTGCATCACCGCGATGTCGGGGTTGTCGGGTGGGCATTTACGCGGGATGACGTGACGTTCGATATTATTGCTGACGGCGTGCATGTCCATCCGCAAATGCTTGAGTTCGCGTGCCGAACCAAAACGCCGGATATGGTTTCGCTGATCAGCGATTCGGTGGCTCCGGCCGGGTTGGGCGACGGTAATTATGAGATTTGGGGCGAGACGGTTTCGGTTATCGGCGGGAAGACGCGGAATGAGCGGGGAAGCATCGCGGGTTCGGTGATAACGATGCATGACGCGGTGAAGCGGATGCTGTCACTGGGATTTTCGGCGGTTGAGGTATCGAAAATGGCTTCTCTTAATCCCGCGAGGTTGTTGGGGATTGATGGAACGCACGGCTCTATCGAGGTAGGGAAGCGGGCGGATCTGGTTGCGATGGATGAGGCGGGGAATATCAAGTTTGTGATGATCGGCGGGATACGGGTATTTTGACGGAGCCCGGACGCCCATGTCCGGATGAGCGTTGCTTCAACGCGAACAACCTTCTACCTGCAAAATAGATTACAGCAACCTAACGCGGTCGCGGACTCCGCGGGCGGACAGAGGTGTCCGCGTTCCATCCGCGGGTGGACAGAGGTGTCCGCCTCCATCCGCGGGTGGACGAGGGTGTCCGCGTTCCATCCTTTCCTGCGTGCCGTTGTGTAAAGAATTGTAAAACAAAAGCACTGGCGACAGTTTTGGCGTAAAATCCTACGGGTATGAGTAAAGTTTTGATAATCGACGACGATGAAGAGCTATGCGACCTAGTTACGGAATACCTGACGGTCGAGGGATTCGCGATCGAGGCGGTTCATGACGGTGAGGGCGGACTGGAAAAGGCTATGAGCGGTGATTATGACCTGGCGATACTCGACGTGATGCTGCCGAAAATGAACGGTTTCGACGTATTGCGAAACTTGCGCGAGAAATCGAGCCTGCCTGTGTTGATGCTGACGGCACGCGGCGACGACGTGGAACGGATCGTCGGGCTTGAGATCGGTGCGGACGATTATTTGCCGAAACCGTTCAACCCGCGAGAGCTCGTTGCCCGTCTGCGCGCAATTCTCAGGCGTGCAAATGCCGATGAAAACGATGCGGCGGCGGGCGAAAAGCTGCAGGTCGAGGATCTCGAAATTTCGGCATCGTCACGTTCGTTAAAATTGAATGAAGTCGAAGTAACACTGACATCAGTGGAATTCGACCTGCTCAGCGCGCTTGTTCGTGAAGCCGGAAAGATCGTAAAGAAAGAAGACCTTAGCGAACAGGTTCTGGAGAGAAGTTTGTCGCCGTACGACCGCAGTTTGGATATGCATATTAGTAATTTGCGCAAGAAACTCGGCGTTCGAGCTGATGGCAGTGAGCGGATCAAGACGATCCGGTCCGTCGGCTACATTTACACTGTTATATGAACCTGTTTCTAAAGATATTTTTGTGGTTCTTGGCGGCGATAGCTGCAATGGTCGGCATGGTCGTATTTTTGAATTGGACTGTGCAGACCGAGCCAGTTGTCAGCCGCTGGCGCAGCTCGGTTACGAATCAGATGAAGATCTACGCCGCGACCGCCGCCCAGCTTCAGGACAGTCAGGGCGACCCCGGGCTGAACGATTTCCTCGACCGAATCAGAAATGCGGGAACGGTGAGCGAAGTTAGTGTTATCGGCAGTGACGGAGCCTTGAAATATGGAAGCGCGGCGGATATCGAAAGTTATCGCAGCATTGTCGCGAAATCATTGGAAACCGGCGAAACGGAGATCGAGACGATCCCTTTAACAGCCATCGCCGGCCGTAGCTACAAACTTAATAACGGCAATAGTTTCGTTCTCGTCCTGCGATGGGAGCGGCCGCAGATGACGCCTTTTTTCGGGGAATCGCCTCTGCGATTTTTACGTTTCGGCGTGCTGATCGTCGCGGCATTGCTGCTTTGCTGGGCACTCGCCCGCTATATGTCATCGCCCATCGGCAAGATTCGCCGTGCTACGCGCAAACTAGCCGACGGTGATCTAAAAACGCGTGTCGCCGACGAGATCGGAAATCGCCGTGACGAGCTTTCGGAATTAGCAGTGGATTTTGATGTGATGGCCGAGCGGATCGAATCGCTGATAACTTCGCAGAAGCGTTTGTCGCGGGATGTTTCACATGAACTTCGTTCGCCGCTGGCCCGGATGAATGTCGCGCTTGAGATCGCCAAACAGAAATCGAACGGCGACGTGGCCCCGATGCTCGACCGCATCGATACTGAGTCCCGGCGTTTGAACGAAATGATCTCGAGCCTTTTGACGCTTTCTAAGCTAGAAACGGGTTCTCAGGATTTTGAAAAGTACGAAGTCGATCTGACCGAACTGCTCGAAGACGTTGCGTCCGACGCAGATTTCGAGGCGAAGGCGAATGGCAAATCGGTAAGGATCGTCGAAGCCGATAAATGCTGCGTGACCGGCAGCGAAACTTTGTTGCAAAGTGCTATTGAGAATGTATTGCGGAATGCGGTCCGCTACACGAATGAAGGAACGACGGTCGACGTCTCGTTAAAATCGGTTGGAAATAAAGCCAGTATTACAATTTTGGATCACGGTGGCGGCGTACCGGAGGACGAGATTGGGAATCTTTTTCGTCCGTTCTACCGCGTCGGCGAGGCCCGCGAGCGCAAAACCGGCGGCATCGGGTTAGGCCTGGCGATCGCGGAGCAGGCGATTCGTGCGCATAAAGGCGTGATCGCGGCGAGAAATCTCGGTGATGGGCTGCTGGTGGAAATTAACCTCGACTGCAATAAATAAAATTATCGATCCTTTTTGCGGGCAGAGACGCGACGGTAACGGAGCGTGCACCGCCCACCGTAGCATGCTCCGTAAGCGTTGCGCTTCTGCCCCGTGAAACCGCTAACCTTTGATGTAAAGAATCGCCTTTCCTAGATCGTCGGCGGGAAAAAGTTGTTTTGTGTGCGGGCAGCGGTATTTATTGGTTTGCATAAAGGCTATACCGGACGGCGGAACTTTTCCGGCATAAAGCTCGCCGACATTTGCCTGATTCAGATTTGGATCGTCGAGTGTCAGTTTGAGATTCACCGGATGAGGCTGGCCGCATTGGTCGCAGTGGACATAGACTTCGTAGATAGGCATTTAATTATTTTTTTTAAGCGGTTATTTTGATCGTTTTGAGTCCCGCCTAGAAACGGTACTCAAAACGGTCGAACTAACATATTCAGTTTAGTTGGCAATCAGCCAGCGTTCCGCGCCCTCAGCATTCTAATGTCTGCATCATCACATCGCGGTTTCTGGCAAGTTTTTTCCGAGTTCGTTTATGCTGTCATGGCCGAAGCGGTCAACGAAACCGAACCGATGAGTCCGAAGAAACTTGCCGCGGTACTCCGCCATTTGCAACATCTCGGCGGGCATTACTCCCTGCGCGAAGTTCTATTTCGATCAGGATTTTCGATCGCCCGAGATTGAAACACCTTTCCGCGATCCCGTTCCAGTAACTTGCGGAAATCTGCGGCGTTAACTTTTCGCCGCCGGCTGGCGCTTAAAGGTATGCGATGCGGTCTTCCATTTCGAGCACGTAATCCGCTTCCAT
>JANMSP010000502.1:0-8417 GCA_031389475.1 Pyrinomonadaceae bacterium | reverse complement strand
CCAAAGTCCAAAGTCCAAAGATGGACGAATGAACGCGGACACAAACTATAAAATCTAAAGTGCGATTCGAAGATCGCCTTTTTCGTCTTCTTCATGACGCCTTTCAAGTTCGTTATTCACAATTAGTTCGAGCTGCGGCGGTGACAACCTGCGAACCAGAATCACTCCGCCGATTATCGCCATTAGCAGCAGCACGCCGACAATTTCTACCGGTAAAAGGTATTCGGTATACATCGCCGTGCCGATACTCAGCGTTTTGCCGACCGTCTCACTTGTATCGACCGCCTGCTTCGGCGTACGCATCACGGCGTAAAATATGAAGAACGTCTGGGCCATCAATATCAGCCCGAGCCCGCCGCCGACGGCATAAAGATAACGCAGGCGATTCAGCGGTTTGTCCTCATCCATGTTGAGCAGCATTATGACAAAGACCACCAAAACCATTATCGCACCGGCGTAGATCAAAATCTGCACGGCCGCGATGAACGGCGCCGCGAGCGTTACATAAATGCAGGACAGCGCAATGAAAACTCCGACCAGCGAAACGGCGCTGTACATCGGGTTTTTGTGATACACCATCGAGATCGCGCAGGCAATCGCGAATCCGGCGAACAGGTAAAATAGAATTTCAGAAGCCATAAGGTAATAGGTGATAAGTTATGGGTAACAAGTTGTGATTAAATACCTATCACCCATTACCCATCACTGTTCACGAATTTAGAAAATAAACAATAACAATCGTAAATATCACATTCGCCAAAGCCAGCGGCAGCAAAAATTTCCAGCCGAAGTTCATCAGCTGATCGAACCGGAAACGCGGCAGTGTTCCGCGAATCCAAATAAACAGGAACAGGAACAAAAAGATCTTGCCAAGGAATCCGACATGGCTGATCAGAGCATATCCGATTGTGCCTACGCCAAACAGCCACTCAAAACCTATAGTTCTTGCCAGCAGATCCAATCCTGGAATATACCAGCCGCCGAGAAATAAAACGACCGTCATTACTGAAACCGTGAACATATTCACATATTCGGCCATAAAAAACAGGGCGAATTTGAGAGCGCTGTATTCCGTATGAAATCCGGCGACAAGCTCGGTTTCAGCTTCGGGAAGATCGAAAGGCACACGATTCGTTTCAGCGAACGCAGCGATGAGAAACACGATAAAACCTATGAACTGCGGAATAATAAACCATTTGAACGGCGAACGAATTTGAGCGTAAATGATTCCGTTCAAGTCGAGCGTGCCGGCCAGCATCACAGCGCCGATGACCGATGCTCCCATCGCGAGTTCGTACGAAATCATCTGCGACGACGAGCGAAGCCCGCCCATCAAGCTGTATTTGCTGTTCGACGACCATCCCGCAAATACGATCCCATAAACACCGACCGACGTAATTCCGAGTACAAACAATACACCGACATCGATCTGTGAGATCGTCATCGGCATGTTCAAAGCCCGCGGCGCAAGCCATGCGACGAAATCGCCGAGATATGGAATTCCGGCCGTATATGGAATAGCCCAGCCGAGCGGATCGGTAATTCGCGGCCCGAACGGATAAACCACAATCGGCAGCAAAGCACAGGTCAAAGCCACGAGCGGCGCCAGAAAATAGATGAACTTGGTCGATTTATCCGGAACGATATCTTCCTTAAAGATAAATTTGAAGAGATCGGCAAACGGCTGCAATACGCCCCAAGGCCCGACGCGGTTCGGCCCGATCCGCCCCTGTATCCAGCCAAGAATTTTTCGTTCGGCCAAAACAGTGTACGCAACGATCATCAGCACACCCTGAAAGGCAAGCAGGATCGCGGCGCTGAACACAATAAAAGGAAATGCTGTTTCTATAACGGATTCCATAAAAACGTGCCGCCGAAAATGGCGGCCTTACTATTCTCTATCTCCGGCACCGACGGCCGCGGCCTCTGCCAATTCTCTGAGCTTTGGCGAGCCGTCAAGTTCAAACTGGGCGAGCGGAGCCAACAATAAATTCTCCGGTTTCGGATTTCCGTGAGCAAGAAGATGAAACTGGTTTGTCTTGCTGGTCATCGTCGTCAGACGGTGCAATTTATGGCCGACCTGCGGCGTTACAGTGTTTTTCTCGCCGGCTTCGACCATTGCGACGCTGGCAAGCAGCTCTTGAATCTCAGTCACGAGTTCGCGTTTTTCCGATATGGCGTGTTTCACCTGAACGGGATTCGATTCGTCCTTAAGCGCCGGATATCGAAGGCCCGCATAGGCAGGTACGCTGTCCGCGATCGTTCGGAAAACGGCCGATGCCGAGAAGTCATAACCAAAATCAACTTCCATTTCGCGGGCGATCAGGCTGGTAATTGTCCAATCGGCCTTTGCCTGATTGAGCGGCTCGATGGCTTTGCGGACTCGCTGGACGAAACCGGTATTATTTGTAAACGTACCATCAACCTCGGCAAATGATGCAGCGGGCAGAATAACATCCGCGAAAGCAGTCGTTTCCGTCTCAAAAAGTTCCTGTACGACGATGAATTCTTTGCCGGTTAAAACGCTCGCATCCGAAAGGCTTCCGCCGATCAGTAATGCTTTCGAGTTTCTCAAGACATCTTCAAGCGGTTTTTTACCGGCTGACATATCATTGGCCCCGACAGAATTGTTGTACATCGGCAGCGGGTGCAGAAAAACTTTGCGATTATCCGAACCGAAACCGGCCGCCGCATTTGCGATCAATGCCTGTGCATTCGGCGACAGATTACTGCCGAGCAAAATTACGATTTCACCCTCTGATTCGCCTATCGTTTTCAGCAATTCGTCGAACGCGGAACTTTCAATGCCTAGCTTTGCGTAAAGTTCGGCAGTCGCAACTTCGGCAAACGCCAATGCAAATGCATCGTACGAATCTTGGTTAATATGCAGAAACTGCTTTGCCTGTGATGCAAGTCTGATGGGCGTATCGTTAACGATTATAAAATTCGCACCGCCGTTCCGCACTGCTTGGCGAATCTGTTTGCCTACATAAGTCTGTTCTTCTTCCGGTTCGCCGCCGATCAGCAGGATCGTTTTTGCATAACGGATCTGCTTGTGCGTGTTGAGCGGAACGGTTAAATTGTCGAAAAACGGCGACAGGTCGTAACGGTCGGACACGGCGTAGCTGTCGGATTTTACGACTTCCTTCGCAAAGCGTTTGAGCGTAAAAACCGATTCATTTGTCAGTCTCGGGCTGGCGATCACGCCGACTTTGTTTCCGTGTTCTGCGAATTTGCCCGCAACAAAGCTTATCGCTTCATCCCAAGTCGCCGGAATAAGCTTTCCGCCTTTCGTGTATCGAATAAGAGGAGTTTTTATCCGGTCTTTGTGATTGATGAATTCGTGAGCGAAGCGGGCCTTTACGTCGAGAAATTCACCGTTCAAACCGTTTACATAACGGTCGCGGGCAACGATACGATGTACGTATCCGCCGCGAGCGCCAATGCTGATCTGCATTCCATCGGAGCCATATGTATCGGTCGAAATCGTCTGATCGAGTTCCCAGGGCCGCGTTTCATGACGATAAACGCCGTCGAGCAATGTTCCGGTCGGGCAAACTTCGATACAATTTCCGCACTGCGAACAGTTCAGCCAGCCGCCATAAGTCCCGATAACGGTATTTGTGCCGCGGTTTCCGGCTTCGATGGCGTCTTCGCCCATCCATTCGTCGCAAACGCGTGTACAACGTTTACAAAGAATGCAGCGCTGTGGATCGTTCGCGACTATCGGCGAGAGATATTTTTCGGGCTGGACGTTCTTCTCTTCCGTAAAACGTTCCTCGACATCGCCCCAATCGAAGATCACTTCCTGCAATTCGCATTCGCCGCCGCGGTCGCAAACAGGGCAATCGAGCGGGTGATTCGTCAGCAAAAACTCGCCCATCGCCCTCTGTGCCTTCTCGATCTCCGGGCTTGCCGTCGTGACATTCATCCCGTCCGTGCAGGTGATCGTACACGAAGTCTGAAGTTTCGGCATCTTCTCGATGCGGACCAAACACATCCGGCACGAAGCCTGAAGCGCCAAATCTTTGTAATAGCAAAACGAAGGAATGCTGAACTCGTTCTCGCGGCACACGTCGATTAGCAAAGCGCCTTTTTCGACCTCGAATTCCTTTTCGTTAATAGTAACTTTTATAAGTTCTGTTGACATTATTCAGTTAAAAATCTTTTCTCTGACTGACGGAAAATAGTGTCAGCAGCTTTCTTATGAACTTAACCTCTGCGGCTTTGCCGCTCTATTTGCGGAAAAGCTGTGCTTTTCCTGCTAGCTTGAATATTACCTTGCGGCTATGCCGCCGTCTTTATTGTCGCCAAGAGCGGCGGCATAGCCGCGTATTTCCTGTGCGAACGTCGGAAAAGCAAAGCTTTTCCGCAAATAGATGGGCAAAGCCCAATACAAGCGATTTGCCTATTCTGTTGCTTTTGCTTTCTTCTCTTTCACCGCTGGCTCTACTGCCGCTACATTTTTCTTTTTGTGCCTCGGACGTGTTTTTCCGTAACTTCCCGCAAAAATCTTTCCACGTCTACTTCTTTTATCACCTTTTCCCATTTTAAAACTCCTGTAAAACTATCTATCTAAATTTGTTAAACGTTTGCCGTGACATCGCTGCCGTTGGTCTTATTCAATATCCATTTTTTAAAATCTTCCGGAAATTGCTTGACCGCGCTTTGGATCGGCCAGGCGGCGGCGTCGCCGAGCGGGCAAAAGCTCTTTCCTTCAATGTTATCGCAAATATCGAGTAAAAGCTGTGCGTCTTCCGGCCTTCCGCCGCCGGACGTGATGCGGTCGAAGATCTTGACCAGCCAATCGGTCCCTTCGCGGCACGGCGTGCACCAGCCGCACGATTCGTGTTTGTAAAACTGCGACAGATTATGCGTCGATTCGACGATATCGACCGTTTCATCCATCACGATAAAACCACCCGTTCCGAGCGCCGAACCGGCAGTAACAAGTCCTTCGTAGTCCATTGTCACATTTTTGCCGAGAATCTTGCTCGTGTTCATTATATAAACACTCGAACCGCCGGGAATCACCGCCTTCAATTTCTTATCATCGCGAAGCATGCCGCCGCAGTCTTCCATTATGAACTTTTCCATATCGGCATAGCCCATCGGAAGCTCGTAAACGCCGGGCTTTCTGACATGTCCGCTAACCGACCATAGCTTCGTCCCGCCCGATTTCTCGGTGCCGAGATCACGCCAAGGAATTCCGCCCATCTCTATTATCTGCGGAACGGATGTGAAGGTTTCCACATTATTTATCACCGTCGGCGATGCGTAAACGCCTTCGATAGCAGGGAACGGCGGCTTCATTCGCGGATGTCCGCGGTAGCCTTCGAGCGAACTCAATAGCGCGGTTTCTTCGCCGCAGATATACGCACCGGCTCCCGTATGCGTATAAATCTCGTGCGAAAAATCCGATCCTAAAATGTTTTTGCCCAGAATACCGGCCTCGCGGCATTCAGCAAGCGCGGCGTCCATTACATCGATCAGATAATTATATTCACCGCGAAAATAAATATATCCCGTCGTCGCTCCGAGGGCGAAAGCCGCAATCAGCATTCCTTCGATCAAGGCATGCGGGTCGCGTTCCAGCAAATATCGGTCTTTAAATGAACCCGGCTCCGATTCATCGGCATTGCAGACGATATACTTGTTCTTTGGCGACTGCCGCGGCACAAAGCTCCACTTCATCCCTGTCGGAAATCCCGCACCGCCGCGCCCGCGGAGGGCCGAAGCCTTGACCTCGTTAATAATATCGTCCTGCGACATATTCATCGCCTTTTTCAGCGATTCATATCCGCCGGTTTCCCGAAACACCTTCAGAGTATGCCCATCCTGAATATGCATCCGCTTTAGTTGTAGCGGCTCGCAGCCTATTGCTCTAATTTCCATAGACTAATCTTCTTTAAAGTATCCTGGCATAATCTCTATCACTTTGCCGTAGATATCTGCTCGTTTAATCGTCGAAGGTTTCCAAAAACGACTGTCCCAACTTTCCGGACGGTTGTCGCCGAGTAAAAAATATTCGTTTTCCGGAATAACGATCGGCGGAAAATCTTTACCACCTTCATTCCTTTGAAAAGACTCTTCCAATGTCTTTTCATTAATCAACACCACGCCATTCTTTATTTCAACTCTCTCGCCGCCCAGACCAATGACTCGGAAAATAAACCTAACTTCCTGCTCATCGGTTGAACCAAGACGCTCATCTTTAGGAGCCTTGAAAACTACAATATCGAATCTCTTAATCTCCGAACCCAGTTTATAGGATATTTCGTCTCCAATAGCTCCATCTCCCGGATTGATTGTTGGAGCCATTGCACCTGTCGGAACTTTGTAAGCCCGTATCGCACATCCGAAACTAAACGTTGCGATAACAAGTACTAAAAGTAATCTGCCAATGTTTGTCATCTCGATAGATCATTCAAAATAACAAGGTATTCTGCTATAGCGTCTCCGATATTGCTCAGTGCTTCATCTTCCGTATCGCCCTGCGACCAGCAACCTGACAAAACCGGACACGAAATGCTGTAACCTTCTTCGGATTTTTGCAAAACCACTTTGTAAAACATTATTACTTTACCAGTTTGTCGTAATCCGCATGAGAACCAATCCAAAACCAAATAACTCCTTCGCTCTTATCAACTCCAAGTGCCCTGTAATGCTTTCCGACCCGTACCGACCAAAGATTTCCAATCTGCTTGAAATGCAATGACGGATGTTTCGGATAGGCCTTCAACAGCTCAAAGTTCTTATCGGCTAAATCGCGAACTGGTTTAGACAAAGCCTTGTAACATTTCCAAAATTTCGGCGACGCGGCATGCCTCATAGCGGCTGACATCTGCCTTCCGCAAAATCATTTTCGGCTTCTTCAATTAACGCTTGAAGTTTGCCGCTTTTCAAATCTTCCGTAATTTGATTATCCCAAAATTGGGCCTCGAATTCCTCAAACCATTCGGAGAGTTTGGAAATCTCGGTTCGCGGAAGTTTTTCTATTGCCGACTCTATTTCGGTGACCGTCATACTCATAAAACTATCGGCTCATTTATTTCCTTAAATCGTACTGCATCCGCATATAAAGCGTAAATTGCACCATCGGCTCGATACCCATTTGGTTGATTACCGAATCGAAATTGCTGGCGTCGAGCGGCTCGTAGAAAAACGTCCGCGTTTTTCGCTGCTCGATCACCGTTCGGTTGTAGTCGCCGGAGGTTCTTCCAGCTTCGTAAGCCTGATAATTCGAGTACAAATCCGCCGGATAAAAGGTGTCGTATTTCTCGTTCGCCACATTCGTTCCAGTCATCTTAATTCCAAACGAATTACCGTAGCTCGCCTCTTTTCGCTTTACTATCTTTACCGCTTCATCGGCCAATCGTGACTGAATTGCCGGGATGTCGTTTACCACATATTCGACCTCGATCAGATCAAAGATCGAATTTTTCGTCGCTGCCGACAGTATTTTTTCAAGCAGTTCCCGATCTGTGTACCGCACGACAACATTCTTCTTAGTTTCAAAGCCGGAAAGCTTTTCCGTTATTACAGTTCCGGCCGTGGTGTAATCGTAAACTTTATTCTGCGTTATAAAATCAACAAAAATATCGCTTGGCTTAACATTTAAAACAGCTAAATCTCTGGAAAAAGCGGCGATAACAGTATTGATCTTCGCATTGCTTTCCGCCGCCGTCGTGCCATTCTGAACTACCGCGAATACAGCGTTATAGGCATCGGCTTTAACATTCATCAGCACATTTGCTTCGACAAAATAAATCCTCGAAGCAGCGTCCGCATTCGCGGTGAGCTGACCGGTGCTTGCCTGCGGCCTCCGCTTTTGCGTGCCGTACGCACGATTGCCGGCTTCCTGAGCGGGCAGAACTACCGAAGACGCCAGGCTAAAAATGATCAAACACAATAATTTTCGCATTTACACAGATCTCCTATTGAAATAATTCAGAAATCCCGTGATCGATCTACGTTTATTAAGTACAAGACGCCAAAATCTTGTCCACCTTTTCAGTTGTCAAATCTTCGTAATTATCGAATCCGATCTGCATCATCGGCGCCGTCCCGCAGCTTCCGAGACATTCGACCATGGTCACTGTAAACTTACCATCATCCGTCGTTCCGCCCGGATGAATCCCAAGTTTTTCGCAGATATGCCCAGTAATATCCGGCTCACCCATAATTTTGCATGACAAAGTTTTGCAGATCTGAATGTGATGCCGCCCGACGGGACGCAAATTAAACATCGAGTAAAACGTCGCCGTTTCCCAAACGTCCGTAACTTCCAGATCGAGAAACCGCGCCAGGAAATTAACGCCTGCGTTATCCACCCACCCGCGTTCACGCTGAACGACCAGCAGCAAAAGCGGTATCAACGCCGACCGCTTCCGCTCGGGCGGATATTTCGCGAGATG
>JANMSP010000498.1:0-7861 GCA_031389475.1 Pyrinomonadaceae bacterium | reverse complement strand
CCGCTTCCATTCAATCTAATTTATAACAAATTCGGCAATAGTCGAATTTAAATTGCAAAATTCGCCCGAAAAGTGCATCATAGTGGCTTATTCCTTCTCTTGTGCCGATGGCGGTGCGCTTTTCAAAGACGGTTTCTGGATTAGTTAGAGAGCAAGGCCCCAAAAGTTATTAGAAGTTGCTCTTGAGTTTTTTTGAGTATCCGAATTCCGTTCCTTCGCAAGCAGACAGTCTTTCTTCGAAGATCATCCGGTTCGACGCTTCTTTAGAATTCCCGAAAAGGGAAAAATAGGTAAAAAGTAAAAATGTCAATGAAATTATACGTAGGAAATCTTTCCTTCAACACATCGGATCAGGATCTTAGCACTCTGTTTTCAGAAGTCGGCACGGTCACATCGACCAACATCATCGAAGACCGCGAAACGGGCCGATCACGCGGATTCGGTTTCGTCGAAATGTCGTCGAAAGAAGAAGGCCAGAATGCGATCACGCAGTTTAACGGCAAAGAAGTGGACGGCCGCGAATTGAAAGTCAACGAAGCTAAACCGCAGGAAAATAGAAGCGGCGGCGGTGGTGGCGGCGGACGTGGTGGTTACGGCGGCGGTGGTGGCGGCGGTGGACGCGGCGGTTACGGCGGCGGTGGCGACAGCTACGGCAGCGGCGGCGGCGGTTTCCAGGGCGGCGGCTACGGCGGCAAACGCTAGGTCCAAAAAATTACCCGGCAGCTTTAGCTGGCGGCTTTATATAGAGAGAGGTGCTTCGCATTCATTTGGGGGGCACCTTTTCCTTTTAGAGCGACCGAAGGCAATTGTATATTTCGACCATCGCCATCGTATCCAGATGACAATAGGTGCAGAGATCTTCAAATATCTGCTGGCAGCGGGCGTCGTCATGGCGTTTTGTTGCCATATGAAACCAGTTGATAGAAGCGGTCATGCCGTCGCCTATACCCAGGTCCGCGTAAGAAAACTGCGGGCAGAGGACAGGCAGTATTTTTTTGATCGAGGTGCGGCCTTTGAATTCGGGATGAATATAAAGATTGTCGGAGAAGATCTTCATCATGTCGTAAGTTTTTGTATTGACCTCTTCGAAAAAGGCGGAGTATTCCGGGTACATAGCCGCCATTTCCGTATTGCGGCCTTTTTCGAACGGCTCGTACCAGACCAACACCGTGCCGATGCCGCCGGACAAAGCCTCGCATAAATGGGATGCCATCGCCCGCGGCGGATCGTCATCGCCCTTCGATAAAAAATAGCGGTGTTCAATTTCGCCACCCGGTTTCGCGATGGTGTGAAGTGAATATTGAAAACACATTTGCTGAAACGGACGGACGCCGTCGAAATGCGGGATGGCGTAGTTAAATGTTTCGTAATCGAGAAAATGCAGAGGATAATCCCAGGATCCGATTCTTTTAGCAATTTCCGCGGTGTCAATAACAGTCTTGCCGGACTTGGCTGCCGATACCTGAATCTTTTGCTTAGGCGAGAGCGGAAAATCGTCAGGCACATCGGTGATCGCCACAATGCCGTCACCGAGAAGTTTGCGTCGTTTGTCGTGTTTCAGGTATGCGATATCAAATACAGTATATTCCGGCAGCTCGGCAAAATGATGTTTGATGAACGAGCAATCGAGTTTGTTTGTGTCGCAGTATTCGATCAGGCTCGGCACCGGCTCACCTGTAAGACATTTGAAGGCGTTTGCAACCTTTTCGATCGTTTCGGCCGCCCTTAAATCGACTAAGGCGGTGACGTCATTTACAGCGAAGAGCTCATCGGGATTTATCGAACCACGCCGGATGTAATCGCCATTGGCCGTTATCACGAAGCATGCGGCGACGGTAAAACCATTCATTTCGGCAACCGTCTTTTGAAAAGCCACATCGTTTAGGTGCTCTTCCTTCACCTTGGACGAAGATTTTATCTCATAAATTTTAAGCTCGCCCGTTAGTTTATTAGTGATGACCGCGTCGCTTTTTGCGAACAGGTCCGCAGTGTTAAAAGCCCGTTCAAAATCGACCTGATACAGATCGGGGTCGAGATCTTTGAAGAGGGACATTTCCTTGACAAGCTTCTGCACCGCATATCCCTGTTGGCGAAGGTGCTTGTATTCGAGCGTTTCCTCTGTCGTCGCCAGCAGCGGCTGATGGTGAGCGAGCCAGAATTCATTCGGGCACGAAAGAAACTGCAAATAGTTGGATTTTGTGAGGGTTGTGGACATATTTTTCGGGACTGGGGAATTAGGCTTGCTAAGTCTAAACCGAATCAACGGAAATTGAAAAGACAGCAGGGGAAATTATTGCGATTCAAAATATTCTTCACGCTGGAATTGTGATATTTTATCGGTGATTCCTTTCAAAAAACATTCTTTCCGGCACGATCCGCTATGAAAAATAAGACGCTTTTGTATATCCCGCTTTCGGTGTTGTTCGTCTTTGCGGCAGCTGTATTGATCACGCATTTCTCGAGCATAAACCAGCGGTATTCGATCATTTCGGGTGAGTATCGCCTTCCTTTCAGTTTGGACGGGACGGCTGCCTCTTATGTCGCTCCGTCGGCGTTGCAGGAAGGATTGGAGACTAAAGACAAAATAACCTCAATAAACGGCCGGGTTGCCGATAACGATGCCGTATTTTTTGAGGAGTTTGCCGAAGCGAAAAATGGCAGGCAATTAGCATTGACCGTCGAACGAAAAGATGCGGCGGGTGAGATCGAAAATAGAAGCGTAACGATAACGCCGGTGAAGATCGAAATGGATTTGAATTTTCATTTGCGCCTGATCGTCGGATTCATTTTCGCCTATATTCTGCCGACATTTTGTATTTTACTCGGATTTTGGGTGGTCTTTGTCCGGCCGCGCGATTATCTGGCGTGGCTGCTACTTTTCGTACTGTTCGGCGTAAGCTCGATCGGCCTCGAAGGTTATGGCGCCCGGACCGTGATCGGGGCGTTCCGGCAGATTTTCGCCAGTTCATGGGCGTTGTCGATGCTGCTGTTCGGGATCTATTTTCCAGAGCGTTTAAGCTTAGATAAAAAATTGCCGTGGCTGAAATATCTCTTTATTGTTCCGCTCGGATTTCAAGTTTTCCACACCGTTCTCGGACAGCTAAAATTATTCACGGGATTTGCGGCGATAGATTATCTGGAGCCGGTTAATCTGTTTTTTGGCCCGATCTCGACGGTGATGAACATCCTTTCCATCGGGCTATTCTTCGCGAGTCTCGGATGGAAGAGCGGAACACTCGAAAACCCGGACGCGCGGCGGCGTTTGAGATTGATGGTAATCGGAACATCGGTAGCGATGACGCCGGCATTCTTGATCATAGTGTATACGGTTTTAACAGGCGTACGCGGTTCTTTTTTTGACGTCGCTCCTTCGTGGCTTGCACTCCTCGCACTTTTATTGCTGCTGCTGTTTCCGGCGACGATGGCATTTGTGATTGTCGTGCAAAGGGCAATGGACGTAAGTGTTGTGGTGCGTCAGGGATTGCAGTACGCTCTTGCGAAAAACGGAGTCCTTGGGCTGCAGATCGTTCTGAGCATCGCCGTTGTCATAACGGCATTCTCTTTCGTGGCAAATACCGAAACCAATCGTCCGCAGAAGATAATGTTCATCGCGATTGGGGTTGCGCTCGTATTTTTGATCCGGCTGTTGGCGGACAAAATCAAATCCTGGACGGACCGCAAATTTTTTCGTGAGGCTTATAACAGCGAACTGCTTCTTTCAGAATTAAGCGAGGATGTGCGGACGATGGTCGAGACGAAGCCGCTGCTCGAAACGCTTTCGACGCGGATCAGCGAATCGCTCCACGTTCCCCAGGTGGCATTGTTATTAAAGAACGGCAGTTCGTTTCAGCCGGCACACGCGCTTGGGTACGAAACACCGCCGCTAGCTTCTTTCGAGAATGATGCCCGGATGATCGAACGGCTGCGAAAGAACGAGCCGGTTGTGATTTATCAGGATGACGAAGACTCGTGGCAGCCCGAAGACGCCCGTGATCGCGATCAACTTCGTGAGCTTAATTCGCAGCTTCTGCTGCCGGTCGGTGCCAAGAATCAGCTTTCCGGTTTGATCAGCCTCGGGCCGAAGCTTTCCGAAGAGCCGTATTCGGCCAATGATCTGAGGCTGCTGAAATCGGTCGCTTCGCAAACAGGGCTTGCACTTGAAAATTCGAGGCTGACAGAAGCAATCGCGAGTGAAGCCGTTTTGAAGGAACGACTCAACCGCGAGATCGAGATCGCGAGGGAAGTCCAGGAGCGTCTTTTTCCGCAGGAACTGCCGAAGGTCGAGGGCTTGGAATATTACGGTGCATGCCGTCCGGCTTCGGGTGTCGGAGGTGATTATTACGATTTTTTCGAGCTGCACTCGGGCAAATTCGGGATTGCAATCGGCGATGTTTCGGGGAAAGGAATCGGGGCGTCGCTGATGATGGCTAGTTTGCAGGCATCGCTTCGCGGGCAGGCGATACACAGCGGCGACGATCTTGCGGGCCTGATGGTAAATGTTAATCAGCTAGTTTACGATACTTCGACAACCAACCGCTACGCCACATTTTTCTACGCACAATACGAGCCGTCCACCCGTAAACTAATGTATGTAAACGCCGGCCACAATCCGCCATTCATCCTGCGGAACGCGGACGTCCCGTCCGCAGATAGCGGTAGTGATAGTGAAATCGAAGTAATTCTGCTCACCGAAGGCGGCCCGGTCGTCGGTATGCTTCCGCCGATGCTAGTCAGTTACAAGCAGGGCGAAATCACTCTGCAGCCGGGAGACATGCTGGTCGGATCGACAGACGGTATTACCGAGGCGATGAACCCCGCGGAGGAGGAATGGGGCGAAGATTCGATGCTCGAAGCCGTAAAACTGCTGATCGGACGGCCTTCCAGGGAAATCCTAGAAAAAATAGTCGCCGACGCCGACCGATTCGCAGACGGAGCGAAGCAGCATGACGATATGACGATGATCGTAGTTAACATCGTTTGAAAAAGCAGAACCGCCTGCGTCAGCGGGTGGTACGAGCTTAGCGGAAGGTCGAGGTTAGATCCTGGCGATCTATTCACGCAGAGTCTTTACCACCTGCTGACGCAGGCGGTTCTGCCTTTCTACGCTCGGGTCAAATTTGTTCTCTTTGTATTCTTAAATACGGTTCCAATGGCAAGGGGCTGATAACATCCTGATTGTAATTGGTCGATCCTCTGGCCATTTTTTTGCTAAAGGCAGTCGCCAAACTGCCTTGCTCCATTCCGCGGCGGGTTCCGGCTTTAGACACCTTCCCCGCTGCGGTTTTTCATTCCTGACTTAACACCGAATCGTATGTATGCAAATGGTACGGAAATATTTTCTTATTTCCGGCGTGCTATGTTTATGTAGACAATATCGTTGTTATTACAGGTTGATAAGCCTTGGCACACCTGTTGCAATCTCTAACGGTGGTTTTGGGGCCCGTTGATTTTGGTTGGAGAACTTTATATGTCAAAACAATCGATTACAGTTGACGGTGAAGAAAAGATGGTAAGAGAAGACACCGCGAAATCGTTTCGCGGAGTGCACTGGGCATTTCTGAGTATCGGAGCGTTTATTCTCATAGCTGCAATTCTTTTATTGACCGGCGTTTTAAGCAGCACGGCGGATGATACGCCGGTTAAAACACCGGGACAGATTGAAGCCGAACAGCGGCGATAGGTTATTACAACGAACAAGGGGTAAGAACAAGGGGTATGTTGTAAATTTTGTCGATAGACTTTGCCCACGCGGCTTCAGGCGTTCTGTAATGGAACGCCTTTTTTTGTGACTGGAGCGCTGGGCGTCCCGCTTGCTTGCGGAGTCAGCGAACGCGATTAGTAAGTTACCGCAAAAAGATCACAACCGATGAAAGTTCCTTAGCTTTGAACACTTGCTGGCAAGCGGGACGCCCAGCGCTCCAGTCTGTTATTCTAAAGAGATGCTGATCCTCGGTATCGAAAGCTCTTGTGACGAAACGGCTGCCGCGGTTGTTCGTAATGGGACTGAAATTCTTTCATCCGTCATATCTTCTCAAATAGAAATGCATAAACCATTTGGCGGCGTCGTTCCGGAACTTGCTTCACGCGAACATTTGGAAAAGATCGAGCCGGTTGTGCAGCAGGCTTTGATGGATGCGGGCGTGTCGTTAAAAGATATCGATGCCGTCGCAGTTACGCAGGGGCCGGGATTGATCGGTTCGCTGCTCGTCGGTGTTTGTTATGCTAAGGCTTTAGCGTTCGGGCTGGATATTCCGTTCGTTGGCATAAATCATATCGAAGGGCATGTTTATTCGGTCGTGTTCGAAAATCCGGCGATCGAATACCCAGCACTTGCTTTGATCGTATCGGGCGGCCACACCAATCTTTTTCACATCCCTGAAGCGGGCAAGTACAAAGTTGTTTCGCGGACACGCGACGATGCTGCGGGCGAAGCCTTTGACAAGGTCGCGAAGATGCTCGGCCTCGGGTATCCGGGCGGGCCTGTGATCGAAAAGATAGCGCTCGAGGGCGATCCCGCGAAGATAAAATTCACACAGCCTAAGATTTCGGACGGACGGCCTGATTTTAGCTTCAGCGGCCTGAAAACGGCGGTCGCACGGTATGTGCGTGAGAACGGCATCCAGCCGCTTGGTCCGGGCGAAGCACCAGATCAAACAATAAAAGATTTGGCCGCGAGCTTTCAAGCATCGGTCGTAAAATCTCTGACGGGAACGATGGAGAAACTGGCAATTGAACTCGAACCGAAAACGCTGATCGTCGCTGGCGGTGTCGCCTGCAACAAGGCACTGCAAAGCGCGGCAAGCAATGTATCGAATCGTTTGAACATCCCGGTCTATTTTCCGTCAAAACATCTCTCGACCGACAACGCCGCGATGATCGCCGCCGCCGGACATTTTTATATCGAGCAAGGACGGTACGCCGACCTCACGATGACGGCAGATGTAACGATGCGATTGCAGAATTTCGAAAATGAGGACGCCAATCTCAAAAACCAGCGAGTGAAATACAGACTATAAACGCGTGAACAGTCACAACCGCGAGCGATAGCGGACGGACCTCTTGTCAGAACCGAGAGCGGTAGCGACCGGGGAACCTAAAGGATAAAGTGGAAAGGATAAAGGATAAAGTAAGACCGTCCTGATTCTTCATTTATCCTTTCGCCTTTATCCTTTATCCTTTCAAAGATCCCCGGTCGCTGCCGCTCGCGGTTCTGACAGGAGAAGAAACCCGGCCGCTATCGCTCTCGGTTCTGACCCGCCGCATTAATCCTTGCGCTGAGGTTCTGTAAATCGTTACAATAAAGTTCAATAGGTTTTATAATTCCTCACCGCAAGTTCGAAAGGCGCGTGATCAAATTCAAAAGAGGACAAATAATGAAAAATATTCGGGCACTAGTCGTGTTATTATTTTTGGCGATTTTTTCTGCGGTAGGTGTTTCCGCCCAGACAGCGCCGCCGTTTCGCTTGTTTCTGGATTACATCACCGGACTCAGTTTGCCCGTTCACCTGACTAACGCAAAGGACGGCACACGGCGGTTATTTATAGTGCAGCAGCGGGGAATTATTAAGGTCGTTCAGCCCGGATCGAGAACGACGACGGATTTTTTGAATCTCGCCGGTGTCGTCAGCTCATCGGGAAACGAACGCGGCCTGCTGGGCTTGGCGTTTCATCCGCAGTATCGTGACAACCGCAGATTTTTTGTTTACTACACGCGAATTTCGGACGGCGCAATCGAAATCGCCGAGTACGCCGCATCGCCGACGAATCCGAATGTCGCCACGCCAACGCCGGTGAGAGTAATTATTACGATCCCGCACCCTGTATCCAATCATAACGGCGGCACAATCGCATTCGGCCCGGA